>JBKJZQ010000080.1:0-8382 GCA_046715095.1 Actinomycetota bacterium
CTGGTGGACGCGGCCGCGGTGGCCGGCTTCTACGCGTATCGCCGCGACCGTCCTGTCGTCGCGGCTGCCCTCTTCGGTCTCGGTGCGGCCTTCAAGATGTATCCCGCGTTCTTCGTTCTTCCGCTCATCGCCGCGTCGCTGGCGCGGCGGAACGTGAGAGAGGCGGCCGCCCAAGCCGGAACCGCGGCGGGGGTGTTCGCGCTCGTGAACCTGCCGTTCGTGATCGCCAACTCAGACGGATGGTGGGCGACCTACGGCTTCCACCGCCTTCGGGGGCCGAACTTCGACAACATCTGGAACCTCAGGGACGCGTTCCAGGTGCCGGTCGATCTCCCGGTGCTTCCCCGGTTCACCTTCGGAGTGGTCCTGCCGGAGCTCACGCCCGAACGCCTGAACCTCATCACCGGCATCCTGACGCTCGTGGCGTTCGGGGTCGCGTTGTGGGTGGGGTGGAACCGGGCCCGAAAGGAGGGCGTCTATCCGGTGATCGCTGTGAGCGCGGCGCTGCTGGCCGCCTTCCTCTGCTTCACCAAGGTGCACTCGCCTCAATACACCCTCTGGCTGTTGCCGTTCTTCGTGCTGGTGAGGGTCAACGTCTTGTGGTGGATCGCCTACGCGGCGGCCGATTTCCTGGTCTACGTCGGGGTCTTCCGGTTCTTCTACGACTACTTCGAGCGCCCCGGCGCAACCGGTGCCGAGACCGCGATGGAGGTTGGAGTGTGGGTCCGTGCCGTTCTCCTGGCGGGGTTGTTCGTCGCCTTCCTGAGGGCCCGAGAGACCCGGGCAGATGCGCTCAGGTCGCACCCCCTTCCTAGGGTGGAACCCGTCGGAGCAGCAGCGGAGTCCTAGCCCCCAGGACCGAGACAGAGGAAGGGAGGTGTTAGCATCTGCGTCCCGTGGCCACCAGGTCACGGCGTTTCCCCTGCTCGTCTGCGGTCCTCATCGCGGGCGGGCCTCGGAGCCGAGATTCGGCTCGAGTCCGGAGGAGGAGGTAGTCGATGAGGGACTATGAAGCGATGGTTATCGTGGATGCAGAGCTCGAAGAGGGCGACATCCAGAAGGCCGTCGATCGCTTCTCGGGCGTCATTACCGACGCCGGGGGCAAGGTAACGAAGGTAGACCGGTGGGGCGTACGCCGATTCGCGTACGAGAACAACCACAAGAAAGAGGGCTACTACTTCGTTGCGCAATTCTCCGCTGTGGAAGACACGGTCGCGCGACTCGATCGCCTCTTCCACATCTCCGACGAGTTCATCCGCGGCAAGGTCACGCACCCAGTTGCCGCGACCAAGTGAAACTTCGAGAGGAGATAGATCATGTCATCGGATAACACCATCACGCTGGTAGGCAACATCACCGACGACCCCGAGCTTCGTTTCACCCCGTCCGGCGCCGCGGTTGCGAACTTCACCGTCGCGGTGAACCGTCGTATCAACCGTGACGGACAGTGGGAGGACAAGCTCGACGGGTTCTTCCGCTGCAACTGCTGGCGGGACATGGCCGAGAACGTCGCCGAATCCCTGCAGAAGGGGTCGCGGGTGATGGTCGTCGGCCGGCTTCAGCAGCGTCAGTGGGAAGACAAGGACGGCAACAAGCGCTCGTCCTTCGAGATCCAGGTAGACGAAGTTGGTCCGTCGCTCCGTTGGGCAACCGCGACCGTTCAGAAGTCGTCGCGCTCGAGCGGCGGGGGCACAGGCGGCGGCGGCGGAGGCGATTGGGGCGGTCAGGCCCCGTCCGGCGGCGGTCAGGCCCCGTCCGGCGGCTCGGCGCCGCCACCCGACGAGGGAGGCTTCTAAGTGGCGAGAGACAGAGATAGAGATAGAGACAGGCGCGACAAGAAGGGCGCAGACAAGGACAAGAAGGGCTTCAAGAAAGGCAAGAAGAAGTATTGCCAGTTCTGCGCCGACAAGAAAACGCTCATCGATTACAAGGACGTCGGGATGCTGCGCAAGTTCGTCAGCGACCGGGGCAAGATCCGCGCCCGCCGCGTGACCGGGAACTGCACGCAGCATCAGCGCCGCGTAGCGACCGCGGTCAAGAACGCGCGTGAGATGGCCTTGCTTCCCTACTCCTCGACGGGACGGTAGGGAGATGAAGATCATCCTTGCCGACGACATCGAGACCCTGGGGCACAAGGGCGATGTCGTAACCGTGGCCGACGGCTACGCGCGCAACTTCCTGATCCCCAAGGGCATGGCTCTGACCGCGACCAAGGGCGCTCTCAAGCAGGCCGAGCTCATGCAGAAGGCCCGCGGGGATCGGATGGAGAAGGAGAAGTCCGAGGCGGCCTCCAAGGTGGCCGTGCTCGCCGCCGCTTCCGTTTACATCTCGGCCCGGGCCGGTGAAGAGGGTCATCTGTTCGGCTCCGTCACCAAGGCCGATGTCGCCCGTGGCATCGAGGACCAGCTGGGTGAGGTCGTGGATCGTCAGCAGATCGTGCTCGACGAGCCGATCCGGAGTCTCGGCACGCACTCGGTCGAGATCAGGCTGCACGAGCAGGTGAACGCGCTGGTGACCGTCGAGGTCATCGAGCACGACGAAGAGTAGGGATTCCCACAGGATCCACAGCCAAGTCCACAGGCTGGCCGTCTTGTGTTCCACAGGCGATAACCCATAGCTTCGAAGCGGCCCGGTTCGCCGGGCCGCTTGCTTGTAATCGCCACTTCCCCGGCGGAATCCGTCGCACCCTGTGGCTAGGGTGCGAACATGTGTTCTCTAGAGTGACGGCCTCCCGGCGGAGGCAGCTATTCAAACAAACTGTTGAAGACGACGACAGGGGGAGAAGTGGCGCAGCGGGCACCGCTCGAGGCCGTGCGGCCGAACCGGATACCGCCCCACAACATCGACGCCGAGCAATCGGTCCTCGGGGCGATGCTCGAGTCCCGCGACGCGATCCTGAACGTCGTCGAGATCCTCGGGGCGAAGGACTTCTATAAGCCGGCTCACGGGATGATCTTCGAGACGATCGTCGAGGTCATCTCCAAAGGAGAGCCCGCCGACCCCGTCACCGTCGCCGACGAACTCGCCCGCAAGGGCGCCCTCGAGAAGATCGGTGGCAAGCCGTACATCCTCGGCCTCCTCGAGGCCTATCCCACGGCGTCATCGGCATCCCGCTACGCCCACATCGTCGAGGAGCACGCGCTCCTCAGGCGCCTGATCGAGGCCGGCAACAGGGTCCAGGAGATCGGCTTCGAGATGCCCGAGAACGTCGACGAAGCCGTCGACGAGGCCGAGAGCGTCATCTACCAGGTCGCCGACCGCCGCCTCCGCGACGACATGCAGCCGATCCGTCCCCTGCTGACCAAGACGATGGAGGACCTCGAGGCTCTCGCAGAACTGGGCGAAGACGTCACCGGCCTGGCGTCGGGCTTCGGCGACCTCGACCACATCACGCTGGGCTTCCAGCCGTCGACGCTGGTGATCATCGCTGCGAGACCGGCGATGGGAAAATGTCTCGGCTCGCTTTGCTTGGTCGTCGATCCGGTCGATGGGGGCCGCATCACCATCGAAGAGTTTGTTCGTCGCCGGCGTCTGTCGATCCACGCGCTAACTGATGGGGGGTATGTGGAACCGTCGACGGTGACGGACTGGATCCCCAACGGCGAGCGCGAGTGCTTCCGGCTAACCACCAGGACCGGACGCTCGATCGAAGCGACATCGAACCACCCGTTCCTGATGGCGACCGGATGGGCCCCACTCGACTACCTGAAGGTAGGTGCCCGGATCGCGATCCCGCGACGGGTCGAGACTTTCGGCAACGGGGACGAGTGGACACGAGAAGAGGCGCGCCTGCTTGCGCAATTCATTGCGGAGGGCGGGCTTACTGGTGGCTGTCCGACCTTCACCAACAACGACCCAGTGATCATCGCCGACTTCAAGAGATGCATCGAAGTTGCCTTCCCGACCTGCACCACATCTATATCGGGGAGCATCACTTTCCGCGTCAAGGCCAAGAAGCAGAAGCAGGACGGCAACACGGTTAGGACCTGGCTGCGCGAGTTGAAGTTGACGGGCAAGAAGTCCGAGCACAAGTCCTTCCCCGACTCGGTCTGGCGGATGGATCGCAAACAGCTAACGGAGTTTCTCAAGACACTGTTCAGCTGCGACGGCACCATCTATTCGATGAATGGCTACGCGCGGATCGAGTTTGCAGTCGCATCCGAACAACTTGCCGAGGACGTCCGACACGCGCTGACCCGCTTCGGAATCGTCTCGAAGCTGTGGCGGAAGACCGACAGATGTTGGCGGGTCGAGATCACCGACACGCCTTCGGTGGATATCTACCAGCAACACATCGGCTGGATCGGCGAGAAGGCGCAGCGGGTCTACAAGTTCCGCGAAGGACGGCATCATTCGCAACAGGGTCAGGTTCCCGCCGAGATCTGGGGCCTGATCAAGAAGCTGACCGCCGAAGCGGGTCTCTCGTTGGGCGAGTTGTCTCGCCGGGCGGGAGAGAACTCATCGAATCTCCATACCAATCGAAGGATCGCACAATGGCGCCTGGCCAAGTACGCGGAAGTCATCGATTCAGACGAGCTTCGTACTCTCGCGAACGACGATATCTATTGGGACGAGATCATCTCGATCGAGCCCGTCGGCAAGCGTGAGGTCTACGACCTCACAGTCCCCGAGGGCAGCAACTTCGTGGCGAACGACATCATCGTCCACAACTCCTCGCTCCTGAATGACTTCGCGTTGCATGCGGCGTTGAAGAAGAACCAGCCGGTCGTGTTGTTCTCGCTCGAGATGGGGCGCCACGAGTTGACGCAACGTTTCCTCGCGTCCGAGGCCAAGATCGACTCCCAGAAGATCCGCCGCGGCGCGTTGCAGGAACAGGATTGGCAGAGGCTGTCGTCCGCGGTCGGCCGACTTGCCGAGGCTCCCATCTTCATCGACGACTCACCAAACATCACCTTGATGGAGATGCGCGCCAAGTGCCGGCGACTGAAGGCGAAGCACGGCCTCGGCATGGTGATCGTCGATTACCTCCAGCTGATGCAAGGCCCGCGCAAGACCGAGAACCGCCAGCAGGAAGTGTCCGAGATCTCGCGCGCCTTGAAGATCATGGCCCGTGAGCTCCAGGTCCCCGTGCTGTGCGCATCGCAGCTCAACCGAGGCGTCGAGTTCCGGTCCGACAAACGCCCGATGCTTGGAGACCTTCGCGAATCTGGCGCTTTGGAACAGGACGCCGACTTGGTGATGTTCATCTACCGGGACGAGGTCTATAACCCCGACTCTGATGCGAAGGGCGAAGCTGAGTTGATCATCTCCAAGCACAGGAACGGCCCCACCGGGATCGTGCGGCTGGCGTTCATGAACCAGTACACGAAGTTCGCCTCGATCGCCCGAACCCACAGCTGACGGTGGCCGGCGGCCGCACGCCGGTACCTGTCCGGCGGGTTCGGGTGGTGCACCGGCGGCTCGTCAAACAACAGGGCCGCTTCGTTCCGAAGCCGCAACGGGGTCCGCTCGACGAGCTGATCATGACCGTGCTGTCGCAGCACACCTCGGACGTCAACACCGAGCGAGCGTTCGCGTCGCTGAAGTCGGGGTTTCCGAAGTGGGATCAGGTGATGGACGCGTCCACCCCCGAGGTTGCGGATGCGATCCGTAGCGGGGGCCTGGCCGATCAGAAGGCGCCCCGGATCAAGAGGATCCTCGAGGAGATCGTGACCCGGGAGGGACGCGCCGACCTCAGCCGCCTTACGTCGCTCCCGGACCATGAGGTTGAGGCCTACCTGACGTCGCTTCCCGGCGTCGGCCCGAAGACCGCTGCGTGCGTCCTCGTGTTCTCGATGGGTCGCCATGCGTTCCCGATCGACGTCCACGTCCACCGGATCGCGCTCCGCCTCGGCTGGATCTCGCCGAAGACGACCGCCGAGGTGGCTCACAAGGAGCTGACCCCGCGGGTACCACCCGAACTCCGGTACGAGCTGCACATGAAGCTGATCCGCCACGGCCGCGAGGTCTGCGTTGCGCGCATGCCGCGCTGCACGGACTGTGTGTTGTTCGATCTCTGTGAGGCCGGGCCGCTTCTACTCGCGAGCGGCGAGGCGCGCTAGGCGTCCGTTACGGGCAGCGTCTCGATCGCGAAGCGGATCGACTGGTCCTCGAAGCTCGCTCGGAGAACCTTGTCGTCGAGGAACTGGGCTGCGTTCTGCGCCAGGAAGACCTGGCTTCCCTCGGTCTCGACGACGTGGTCGGCTGCCTCAGGTTCGGCGACGAGATTGAGCTGGAGGGTGGCTTTGGATTCGTTGACCGGCGTGGCGTAGATCCGGAGTCCACCGCTCTCGGGGACGTTGGACCCCTCGACCAGCTTCCTCACGGCATCTGCGGCTCCGGCGGTGACGGTAAGCACAAAGGATCAACTCCTGTGTAGATGGGGGAACCCTTCCACCATCGCGGACTTGCCCGATATGTGCAAAGAGGCTCACCGCCGGCAGCGGTGGAGCGGGTGAGGGGAATCGAACCCCCGTCACTAGCTTGGGAAGCTAGAGCTCTGCCATTGAGCTACACCCGCAACGGTCACGGATTCTAGACGCCACGGGAACAACCGGCGCCCGGAGGAAGTCTCATCGGTATGAAGAGGATTCTGGTCGTCTCGTGCTGTGCCCTCGTTGCATCCCTCGGGGCAGCCGGTTCTGCTGTTGCCTCCTGCGCTCCCCTGCCGCCGCTCAAGCAGGCCATCGCAAAGAGCCCCGTCGTGTTCGTCGGCGAAACCACCGCGACCTCCAACGAGGACCGCACGGCGACGGTCGAGGTCTCCGAGATCTGGAAGGGCGAGGTCCCCGAGGGTTCCTTCGAGGTCGTGGGCGGAGCTGAGGGCGCGAACGCGGCGTCGTCGGTGGACAGGGCGTACGAGGTCGGGATCACGTACCTCTTCGTCCTCTACGAACCGATGAAGGGGGGCCGGTTCCGCGACAACAGCTGTTCGGCGACTGCGCCTTACAAAGACCGCTTCGACAAGCTGCGCCCGGCATCAGCCCGGGAGGTTCCGGAGAGTGGTTCCCTGGACGCGGACTCTCAGGGCATCGGGTTCCCGCTGCCCGTCGTCCTTGTTGCGGGACTCGTGTTTGCGGTGGCCCTCGTTTTTGTCATGCGTCGTTCGTCGAGCTGATCCGTCCGACAGGCCCCATGGGGGCCTTCACGTAAGGAGAATCCCGGACCCGTCGGGTCGTCTATTCAATGGATGGCGTATCTAGCAGGACGGGCCTGGTGGATAGACTGCCGTCATGATTCTGTCGGACAGGGACATCAGGGCCGCCATAGCGGACGGCAGTATCGGCATCGAGCCGTTCGACGAATCCGACGTCCAGCCTTCATCGGTTGACCTCCACGTTGACCGGCTGTTCCGCACGTTCAACAACCACCGGCACTCGTTCATCGACGTGAAGGAGCCGATGGACAAGCTCACCGAGCTGATCGAGGTCGCCGACGGCGAGACGTTCATCCTTCATCCCGGTGAGTTCGTGCTCGGCTCCACCACCGAGTACGTCCAACTGCCCCACGATCTCGTCGCCCGGCTCGAGGGGAAATCGTCGCTCGGACGCCTCGGGCTCCTGATCCATTCGACCGCCGGCTACGTCGATCCGGGCTTCGAAGGACATCTCACGCTCGAGCTCAGCAACGTCGCCAACCTCCCGATCACGATCTACCCCGGCATGAAGATCGGTCAGATCTCGTTCTTCCAGCTCACTTCGCCGGCCGAGCACCCGTACGGCTCCAGCGAAGTCGGCTCCAAGTACCAGGGCCAGCGGGGCCCGACCCCGTCCCGCTATTTCGAGAACTTCAAGCCCTAGCAGCGCCCCGCCACCGGGGCTCTACGTTGTTAACTTAACTGTGCTAACTTATCGTCGTTCATATAAGACGAGAGAGAGCACAAACATGTTCGGAAAGCTTGGAGTCACCGTTGTCATCCGGCGCAAGCTGATCCTGATGGCCACCGCCCTGCTGTTCGGCATCGCCGGATTCTTCGGTTCCGGGGTCGCCGACCGGCTGTCCTCGGGGGGCTTCGACGACCCCAGCTCGGAGGCGTCCCAGGCGGCCGACACGCTCAAGGATCGTTTCGGGGTCGAGGATCCAAACGTGATCCTGCTGGTCGACGCGAAGTCCGGATCGGCCGACGATCCCGCGGTAGCGGCCGAAGGTGCCGCGCTGACCGAGGAACTTGCGGCGCAAGAAGGGATCGATCAGGTCTATTCGTACTGGTCCACCGGCATCCCCTCGCTCAAGAGCGACGACGGGAGCCAGGCGCTCGTGCTCGGCCGCATCGAGGGAGACCAGAACGAGATCAAGGAGCACATCGAGACGATCTCGCCGGAGTTCACCCGTTCGAGCTCCGAGGTCGAAATCAGCGTGGGTGGTTTCGCAGAGATCTACCGC
>JBKJZQ010000081.1:0-5239 GCA_046715095.1 Actinomycetota bacterium
CCACGCTCGATGAGGTCGTCGACGTCACAGGAGATTTCGACCCCCCGGACGACCTCGATACCGAGTTCCTCGCCTTTGGCGACGGCTTCGTCGCAGCCCGAATCGTTGTCGTGATCGGTGATCGCGATCGCGTCGAGCCCCGCCTGTTTCGCCTTTACAACGAGTTCGGACGGGGAGTCTCCCCCGTCCGAAACGGTCGTGTGTGCGTGTAGATCGATCGGCACTAGGCCTCGATGAACTTCAACTCGATCAGCTTGTCGATGACCTGCTGCGCGGATTCCTCGGGAGCCTGCTCGCCGGTCTTGATGACGACCTCGGCGTTCTCGGGGGCCTCGTACGGGTCGTCGATGACGGTGAATCCCTTGATCTCGCCGGCGCGTGCTTTGGCGTACAGCCCCTTGACGTCGCGCTCTTCACAGACCTCGAGCGGAGCATCGGCGAAGACCTCGACGAAGTCCTTGATCATCGAACGGGCTTCGTCGCGGATCGCCTTGTAGGGCGAGATCGCCGCGGTGATCACGAAGGTGCCGTTGCGCTGCAACAGGTGCGCGACGAAGGCGATCCTGCGGATGTTGGTGTTGCGGTCCTCCTCGGAGAACCCGAGACCCTTGCTGAGGTTCTCGCGTACGACATCACCATCGAGGATCTCGACCGGCACGCCGGCATCGAGAAGCTTCTCCTCGACGATCTGCGCGACGGTCGTCTTGCCGGAGCCCGAGAGCCCCGTGAACCAGATGACCGTCCCGCGGTCACGACTTGCTTGCTTCATGAAAATCCTCCTTCTGCTCTGCAGATCGTCGAGACGATCTGCTTCTGAGCGAATGCGTTCTGACTCACGTGCGAGTGCTCGCTACTTCTTGAGTACAGAGGTGCCAAGGGCACCCTGGGCGGGTGGAAGACCGAACAGGTCCAGGATCGTGCAGTGGACGTCCCACAGGTGCAGGCCGTCCTTCGGTCCCGGCGTGGCGCCGGGGGCGTTGTGCATGATGAAGATGCCCTTCTCGGCGTGGTTCGCCTCGTCCGGGCCGGTGTCGTTCTCGAACGTGTAGGTCGAGCCGTGACCGAGCGATCCGACGCTCCGCCAGCGGAGCTCACCGAAGATCACGATGAGGTCCGGGGCGACACCGTTCTGGTTCTCGTAGAGATCCTCCGGCTTGTGGGCTTTGTTGCCCATCGGGTTGCCCTCGTGGTCGACCATCGCTTCGATCTTCTGGATCAACTCGTCACGGACCTTCTCGTAGTCGGCCGCCGGGATGATGCCCTCCGGCTCGCGACCTTCGACGTTGAGGAACAGGCGGCCGTAGTAGCCGCCGTCGCCCCACGCCTTGGTCTTCGACCAGTCGATGTTCATCTTGTTGATCGGCGTGATCTCGGATGACAGCTCGCCCTCGAATCCGAGGTAGCCCTCGCCCATCAACCACTCGTTGAAGCAGACGCCGCCGATCATGGCCTTGGCGCCGTGGTCCGAAACGACGAGCACGGTGGTGTCCTCATCGGCGTGCTTGAGGATGTCGCCGATCTTGCCGTCGAGGAACCGGTAGTACTCGCGCAGCGAATCCTTGTATGGGTTGTCCGGCTGGTAGCGAGGGTGGTTCGGGTCGATGAAGGACCAGATGCCATGGTTCAAACGATCCGGGCCCATCTCGACCATCACGAAGAAGTCCCACGGCTTGTTCTCGAGGAGCCAGTTCGCGTTGGCGAACTTGGCCGTTGTCATCTTGTAGGCCTCGTCGAGGATGTACTGCGTGTCGTCGGTACGGAAGTTCCGGATGTCGAAGATGAACTCCCCGGCACCCGCGGCCATCTCGGCCTTGAGCTCCTTGGGGTAGGTGTACTCGGCCTCGTTCGACGGGGTCAGGAAGCAACCGACCTGGACGCCCTTCAGCGGCTTGGGCGGGTAGGACGGAGGCACCGATACGACGATCGAATCCTTGCCCGCCTCAGAAAGGATGTCCCACACCGTGGGCTCCTTGACCTTGAAGCTGGTCGCGAACTCCAGCCCGTCGTAGGTGTGGTCCTTGCGGTTGCGGAACCCGTAGATCCCGAGCGTGCCCGGGTCCTTCGAGGTCATCATGCACATCCACGCCGGCACCGTGATCGGCGGCGTGATCGACTCGAGCGGACCCCAGACCCCGTTCTCCTTCAGCTTCGTGAGATTCGGGATCTCGTCCTTGTACTCATCGAAGATGTGCTCCGGCGGGGCGCAGTCGAGGCCGAGGACCATGACCTTCTGTCTCTTGGTACCTGAGGCCGGGGCGTCCTCTTTCTTCTTCTTTCCGAACAGAGCCACTAGCGTTTCCTCCTTGAAATCGCTGAGAGCACCTAGGCGTTGGCTCGGGCGTCGTCGATGAGGATCTTGGCGACTTCGTGACGAGAGAACTCCGGAGGCGGCTCGATACCGTCCACCAGCATCTGCCTTACCTGCGTGCCGGAAAGGAAGACGCGGTCTTCCTTCGTGTGGGGGCACGTCTTGTCGGAGCCCATGCCCTCGCACTTCTTGCACCAGAAGGAGTGCTCGAACTTGAGTGGTTGGATACCCAGCTCCGCCGGGTCGAACTCATCGAACAGCTTCTGCGCGTCGTACGACCCGTAGTAGTCACCAACGCCGGCGTGATCGCGACCGACGATGAAGTGGGTGATCCCGTAGTTCTTCCGCAGCAACGAGTGCCAGATGGCCTCACGCGGGCCGGCGTAGCGCATGGCGGCAGGAAACACCGACAGGATCACGCGCTCGTTCGGATAGTAGTTCTCCATCAGCACCTGGTAGCACTTCATCCGGGTCTCGGCAGGGATGTCGTCACCCTTGGTGCCGCCGACGAGCGGGTGGATGACCAACCCGTCGGTGATCTCGAGCGCACACTTCGTGAGGTACTCGTGCGCCCGGTGGATCGGGTTGCGGGTCTGGAACGCCACGACGGTCTTCCACCCGCGCTCGACGATCTGCTCGCGGAGCTGCAGCGGGGTCAGACGGTGCTCGGCGAACTCGTGCGCGAAGAGGTTCTCGAGCACGGTGACCTCTCCACCGACGTAGTGCGAAGCCTGCGAATGGAGGTAAGCAACGCCCGGGTGAGCCTCATCCGTGGTCAGGTACGTCTTCTCGGCTTCGTTGTCGACGTCGTAGTCGAAGATGTCCTCGACATCGATCACGGCAACGATCTTGCCCTCGTGCACGATCGCAGCGCGCTCGCCCTTGACCAGGTTCGCAACCTCATCGTCGGTCGCGGACAGCGTGATCGGAAGACTCCAGGGGATCCCGCCCTCGAGGCGCATGTCCTCGACGACGCTCGAGTAGTCGGCTTTGGTCATGAAGCCCCGGTTGGGAGAGACCGCGCCGACCGCGAGGAGCTCGAGATCCGAGAGGACCCGGCGGCTCTTCGCTTCGATCTTGGGAAGCGAGTCGGCGCCTTTGGAGATATCCGCCGCTTCGTCCGGGGTGGCCATCCGGATCTCGAGCGCGCCACCGTGGGGCTGCGCGCCGGGGACGTCCTTCAACGTGCTGGGCATGAGTTTCCTCCGATTCAACTAGCTGGTGCGAGGGCGGAGGCACTCCGGGAAGCCGACCGCGGTGCGGCCAGGCTCGGGCACACTCCTATAGCACTCTCACCATACCAGCGGAGCGCCGACCGTGCAGGCCGGGGGCCCGGACGACGGATCAGAACCTAGCCCGGACGCGAAAATGCACCCGCTGAACCTTCGTCCCGGCCGAAACCGGTTTACAGCTCAACGGGTACGAGTAGGACGATAGAGGTTGGCCGGGTGAGCATGCAAGAGCCTGAAACGACAATTCTTCGCGCTCTCAGAGCTTTTTTTCGCGTTCCCTCTGGATTCGGGACAGGGTCACCACTAACGGCCGCCCAAGGGGCGGGAACGGCCCCCGCCGGGCCCCCTGACCAGCCGGGGACCATCCAGGGGGTTGTTGACCTCGACTCGCGTCGTATGACAGTATGCGCAACGGCCCAGCCCCCGGGTTTCTACCCTGGGGATAGCGAGCCTGAGAGGCTTCGGGGGCCTCCGAACTCGACAGAGAACACGCAGCCGACAACGAGGGAGTTACGCAACTTGCAGCGACATCCGGTCAGCCGCGTAGTGATGGCGGCGACGGTTCTCGCAACGCTCCTCGTCCCCCTTGTGGGCTCCGCTGCCGGCCCCGGCGGCGACATCGAGAAGAACAACGCGACCATCGAGAAGGTCGAGGACCGGCTCGATGCGATGTCACCGGAGTACAACAGCCTCAAGGATCGCCTCAACGGGTTGCGAGCAGAGATCTCCGAGTACTCGATCGTCGCCAACGATCTCGAAGCCAAGGTGAGCAAGGTTCGCTCCGAGGTAAGCGAGATCGCCGCGCAGATCAGGGCCACCCAGAAAGACATCGACGAGGTCCAGGGCCGTGCGATGGACCAGGCCGTGTCCCTGTACAAGGCGGGCTCGACCCAGATCCTCGACACGCTGTTCAGCTCCACGTCGCTTTCCGAGCTCGACACGAAAGCCGAGATGCTGAGCATCGCAGCCGAAGAGAACAACGGCGCCTTGATCAAGTTCGGTCGTCTCAGGGCAGAGATCCAGCAGCAGAACGAACTGCTGCTGGCCAAGAAGGGTGAGCTGGCGCAAGACCTTGCCGACCAGCGAGACATCCTCGACAAGCTGGCTGCGAAGAAGGCCGATGTCGCGGTCGCCTACGAACAGATCGCCGGCAAGGTGGACCACCTGAGGGACAAAGAAGAGGGCCTCGAGGACGCCAACGACCGGATCCGGGCCCACATCCTCGCGTCTCAGAATCCCAACCCGGTCGATCTCGGCCAGTCGTCACAAGGCTTCATCTGGCCCCTGTGTTGCTCCGTCACCTCTCCGTACGGTCCGAGATGGGGTTCGATGCATACCGGCATAGACATCGACGGTGTGACCGGGGATCCGATCGTCGCCTCCAAGGCCGGGACCGTGATCCTGGCGTCGTACTACGGCGGTTACGGTAACGCCGTCATCGTCGATCACGGCGGCGGTTACACCACCATCTACGCCCACATGTCGGCGTTCTCGGTCAGCAACGGCGAGAGTGTCGGCCAGGGTCAGGAACTCGGGCTGGTGGGTTGCTCGGGCTCCTGCACCGGTGACCACACGCACTTCGAGATCCGGATCAACGGGAACCCCGTCGACCCGATGCCATACCTTCCTTAGCCTCCCCTAGCTCGACTCTCCCGAGCGCAGCACCCACCACTCGGTGAAGCTGCTGCACCTCTCTTCA
>JBKJZQ010000082.1:0-4144 GCA_046715095.1 Actinomycetota bacterium
TGGGGCCCCTCGAAGATCTCGCCGGCGGTGAGGGCGCGGGCGGGGCCCGCGGGCCCGTGGCGGCCGTGGTGGCCGCCCCCCCGCCCGCCCCCGGCTTCGCCCGCGCGGCGCCCTGGGAGCGAGCGCAGGCCCTCGCCGAGGCCTCCGGAGTGATCGTGAACTGCACCCCGCTGGGGATGCGCGGGGAGGACGTCCTGCCGGGGGCCTCGTTCCGCGAGGGCCAGCTGGTCCTTGACCTCATCTACCAGCCTCCGACGACCCCCTTGCTCGACAACGCGAGGGCGGCCGGAGCGGTCGCGTGGGGAGGTCTGGGGATGCTCGTCCTCCAGGCGGCGGCCTCCTTCGGGATCTGGACCGGCCAAGATCCACCCACGGATGTGATGTCTGCCGCAGCCGTGAGAGCCATCGGCTCAACCGGGGGGGCTCACGTGCCGAAAGAACTAGAGCACGGAGCCTAGAAAGTTGGTGGCCGCGCGTGAGAGCCTATTGGTCCGAGTGCGCGACGTGGGAGGAACCGATGATGAGCAGCAGAGCGGATCGACTCGCAGACATCTTGGATGGATTCCTGGGGGATGCCCCCGAGGTCCAGGCCGCGGCCGTCGTTAGCGTTGACGGGCTGCCTATGGCGTCTGCACTCCCACCCGAGGTCGAGGAGGAGCGCCTCGCGGCGATGTCTGCCGCCCTCCACACGCTCGGTGAGCGTGCGGCCTCCGGCCTCGGCAAGGGCGATCTCGAGCAGGTCTTCGTGGAAGCTGGGGACGGGTACGTCGTTCTGATGGCTGCCGGCGAAGGCGCCGTTCTCGTGGCCGTGGCCGACAGGGAAGCCAAAGCGGGTCTCGTGATCTTCGAGATGCGCAAGGTGGCGAGGCGTGTGGCCGGTGTCCTGGATGGCGAGGGCTCTCTCAGGGAGGTCCGCGATGTTCCCGGCGTTCCCGGGACCCCCCGCGACCGCGGATTCGAGACGGTCGAAACGCTCGAGGAGGACGACGCCCCGGTCCTGGATGCGTTCGCTACGCCTACCGATTCGTTCCTTGCTCCACCCGCTCCCCGGTCGCTAGACGCTCCTGCTCCCCGGTCGCTAGACGCTCCACCGCCGCCGCCGGACGGCGAGGAAGACGACCACGTAATCTCCAGCTGGCACTGACCGGCTGGTACCCGGAAAGGAAATGAGGGGCACCGTGCAGAAGGAATCGAAGGGCACGTGAAAGGCGTCAGAGATGCTTAGGGGATCGCTAGAGGAGTTCGCGCTGTCGGACATCTTCCGGCTGATCGCCGGTGCCCGGAAGACCGGCCGCCTCGAGATCTCGCGGCGTGCCGGCAGCGGCGGCGTCTACTTCCGGGATGGAGAGATCTACTTCGCCGAATCCAGCGTGACCAGGGAGCCTCTGGGGCAGAAGCTGGTTCGGGCGGGGGTTCTCAGCGAGCGTGATCTCATGAAGGCGCTCGACGAGCACGCCGCCTCGGGTATGAGGGTCGGCGAGGTCCTGGTCAAGAACGGTGCGATCGACAAGTCTCAGCTGGCGGTCGCCATCCGCAGCCAGGTCCAGGATGCGGCGTCCGACTGCCTCAAGTGGGAGGTCGGAGAGTTCGAGTTCGAATCTTCTTCCGAGGTCGTTGCCGAGATCCCCATCCGGGTCACGGTCGACTACGTGATCATGGAGGCATCCCGTCTCATCGATGAAGTCGGCGGTACCGAGCGGAAGATCAGATCCAGGAGGATGATCCTGCGGCGGGTTGCGGACGCCGGTGAGGCGAAGCAGGTCCTCAGGCTGTCGACCGGCGAGGAACGCATCTTCCTGCTGGTGGATGGTGAGCGACAGGTTTCCGAGATCATCGCGGACGCCGATGGCGACGAACTGACGGTTCTGCGGACCGTGCACGGCCTGCTCAGTTCCGGCATGATCGAGGTCGTTCCCACCGCGGCCCGGGAGCCGGAGCCTCTGACTTACGCGGTCGATCCCGAACGCGCGGCCGAGGCGGTCTCTGCTGCGGTCGATGAGGCGCCTGCGGAGGCGGACGAGGTCGATCTCGAGATGTCGCTCCCCACGACTGAAGTGCTCCACGAGAGCGACGACGTCGAGATCATCTCCGCCGAGCCCGAAGCCGTCACGATCACGGAAGAAGGAACGCCGTCCCCCGCCGTCCAGGCCGAAGCCGAGGCCGAGATCAGCTCGATCGCGGCGACGCCACCGGCGCCGCCCGGGCCGATCCTCGAGGTTCCCGCTCCGGTCGAAGAGTGGTTCGAGGACCCCGAGCTGAAGAAGGACACGGTCATCCCCGAAGCGGCGGAAGAAGCGCCACCGGCGATGGCGATGGACGACCTCGCCGCCGCGCTGGAAGCCGCCCGTCACGAGGTCGCTCCGCCTCCCCGGCAAGCCGAAGCTTCCGAGCCGGGAAGGGCGGGACCGCCCCAGCCTCCCGCCCCCGAGGTCCGTGCCGCGCCCATCGAGGTTAGGGAAACGAGCGCCCCAACGTCCTCTTTGAGGATCGACCGTGCGGTCGTCGTGCGCGAGCTCGCGAGCCTCTTCAGCGAGGACGACACGCCCTCCGCCCCCGCAGCCAAAGCCCCCGGTAACGGTGGCCACGTGCCGAGCGGCGGCGCCCCTCGGGCGCTCGAGGACGACGACGATCTGGACGGAGGCCTCATCGACCGGTTGATCGACGGCGTCAAGGGTCTCTAGGGGTGGCCGCGCGCATGAGGGATTGGGCGCTCAGGGGTCACCACGTCCCCCCATCCGGCCCCCGGCGTCCGGTGAAGATCGTGGTCACCGGTCCCTTCGCGGCGGGCAAGACGACCCTGATCAAGACCATCAGCCAGGTCACCGTTCTGGGGACCGATCGCGAGGTCACCGACGAAACACGGGTGATCAAGCGCTCCACTACCGTCGCCATGGACTTCGGAAAGATCACCGTCGACGAAGGCGTGTGCCTCCACCTCTTCGGAACCCCCGGACAGCAGCGCTTCGATGTGATGTGGGAGATCCTGAGCGAGGGGATGGTCGCGTTCATCCTTCTGGTGCGGGCGGATGTGGCGGCCTCGCTCGGCGAGGCGAGCTCCATACTCGAAACCTTCCGAGGGTTCGCGGACGTGCCGTTCGTCGTGGGTGTCACGCACGCAGAAAACGTCCCCGCGCGGGGCGAAGACGTCCTCTCGGGGGTGAGGCATTCCCTCGGTGTCGGGCCTACGGTCCCCGTCGTCATCTGTGATCCCAGGTCGCGCGACGACGTCAAAGAGGTTCTCCTGTCCGCCCTGATGTCGGTCCTCGAACGGCTGTCTCCCGCTGAGGCGGGGGTGTCGTGACCTCGGAAGAAGAGGCCGGCTCGCCCGCTCCGCCGGTGGTTCAGCCCGATACGAGTTGGGCCCGGGCGTGGAACGAGGTCCAGCTAGTCTTCTCCGACGGCACGGTGTCCTCGCTGATTCCCGGCGGCGAGCTCCAGGTCCGCATGGTCCATCTCGCCCGAAACCTCCTTTCTCCCGGGGCCTCTCCCGGGGCCTCTCCCAGGGCCGAGGACCCCTCCACCCCGGCCTAGGTCTTGGCGCATTTCAGTCGCCCTCTCCGAGCGCCGATAGAGGGAGTAGCCCGGAGAGCAGAACAGAAGCGGGTCGCCTCGGCGAGACGCAGAACAAAAAGAAAGGGGCAAGAGAGCGTGGTGTCACCCGCACGCCCGGCTGCGGATCTCGATCGGATACTCCTCGACAGAGGGCTGATCGATCCCGCCCAGCTGGAGGAAGCTCGTGGTGTAGCCGCAGAGTCGGGGCGGTCCCTCGGCCGCGTCCTGATCGAGCTCGGCTACTCCCGAGAGGCGCTCTTGGTTTCGATCCTCGCCGAACAGCACGGCCTCGAGTACATCGACCTCGCTGAGACGCAGCCGGAGCCCTTGGCCATCGCCCTGGTTCCGGAGATCATCGCCCGGCGCGATAACGCGATCCCCGTCCGGATCGACGAACAAGGCCGCCTCGTTCTTGCGACGGCCGACCCGGCAAACGTCGTTGCGGTCGACGACATCCGTGCGCTCACGAAGCGGGACGTGGTGGTCGTCGTCGCGACCAAGGCCGACATCCTCGCTGCGATCAGCCACTACTACCGTCTCGATGGAACCGCCGAATCACTCGCCGAAGAAGCCGCCGAATCACTCGCCGAAG
>JBKJZQ010000083.1:0-4150 GCA_046715095.1 Actinomycetota bacterium
CGAGAACTACCGGGACTTCAAAGAGGTCGACGGCTCGCTCTTCGAGGCTTACTGGTACTGGGTCGTCAACCGGGGCATCTACCAGACCCCCGGCAAGGAAGAGCAGTGGACGATCTCGGTCCAGCACAGCGAAGCCGATATCGACCGCTCGATAGAAGTCCTCGCCGAGTACTGCGGGGCCATCGACAAGTAGTGCCGCGGGACCAGCCCTAGACGATCTCGATCTCGATGCGTTTGTTGGCCCTGCCTTTGCTCTTGTAGCCGGTGACGTTGATCTGGCCGACCTCCGCGGGCGGCGCGACGTGCGTGCCGCCGTCGGCCTGGATGTCGAGGCCCTCGATGTCGACGACGCGCACCTCGGTGATGCCGGCCGGGAGGAGGTTGACCTTGGTGCGGATCAGATCGGGGTCCTTGTCGGCTGCATCCCGGGGAAGGAAGCGAACCGAGATCGACCGGTCCGCGGCCACCTCCACGTTGATCTTGTCTTCGATCTCGCGCACCAGTTCCTGGGACATGTTCTCGAATTCAAAGTCCATGCGGGCCGACAGAGGCTGCATGCTCCCGCCGGTGACCTTCGCGCCGTAGTCGCGCCACACCACACCGCAGAGGATGTGGAGCGCGGTGTGGGTGCGCATCAAGCCGTGGCGGCGGTCCCAGTCGAGGGCGCCGTTGACCGCGGTCCCCACCGCGGCGGCCGCGGCGTCGAGGTCGTGCCAGATGAGGTCTCCGTCGCGCCGGACCTTCTCGACGCGCCGGGTCTCGCCCTCGAACGTGAGCCTGCCGGCATCGGCCGGCTGACCGCCGCCGGCGGGATAGAACGCGGTTCGGTCGAGCGCTACGGAGTTTCCCTCCGAGGCGACCACGGACGCGTCGAAGTCTCGCACGTACGCGTCACTCTGGAAGAGCGGTTCGGTCGGCATCAGGGAACTCCGGGAGCCCTGACCCGGCCCTCGCGCGTGCGGATGATGCTCACGAGCGCGTAGACGGCTCCGATCATGAAGATCAGGGTACCGATGACGTTGACCTGAACCGGAACGCCGAGCCGGGAAGCCCCTGCGATCCACAGCGGCAGCGTGACGTACCCGCCGTTGTTGAACAGCGTGATCACGTAGTCGTCGAGGGACAGCACGAAGGCGAGGAGCGCGGCGGCCATGATGCCCGGCCAGATCAGCGGAAAGGTTACGGTCCAGAACGCGACCCACGGGCTCGCACCGAGGTCCCCGGCCGCGTCCTCGAGGTTTTGATCGAACCCCGCGGTACGCGCCTTGACCGTCACCACCACGTAGGAGATCGAGAACATGATGTGCGCGATGAGAACGGTCGTGAACCCGCGGGCGACGTTGATGGTGACGAACAGGGACAACAGTGCGGCGCCGAGCACGACCTCCGGGCTGGCCATCGGCAGGAACAGGAAGAGGTTGAGCCCGGAGCGCCCCTTGAAGGTGAACCGGGTCAGGGCCAGCGCGATCAAGGTTCCGAAAATCGTGGCGATCAGCGCGGTCAGGAACGCGATCGTCAGCGAGTGGGTGATCGCCTGGTTCAGCTCCTCGAACTCGAACAGCCTCGACGGCGAGTAGTACTTCAGCGTGAAGCCCTCCCACGACAGGTTGAAGCGCCCCTTCGGGTTGTTGAACCCAAAGGCGATCATGAATATGACCGGCGCGAAGAGATACGCGATCGCGAGTTTCGTGTACGCGTTCAAGAACCATTCGCGGCGGCGCGGTTCCGAACTCACCTCGGGCTTCTTCTCCTGCGCGGCTCGGACCATCAGCCGGTCATCTCCTCGGTGCCGAGGACACGCGCGTAGAGGAACACTCCTATGAGGATCGCGCCCATGAGCATGAAGGAGATGGCCGAACCGCGCGGGTACGCATTGTTCGTGAGCATCTCGCGCTGCACCACCTGGCCGATCATCGTCGTGTTGACCCCGCCCAGGAGCTCGGGATTGATCGGGTCACCCACCGCGGGGATGAACGTGAGCAGAGAACCGGCGAACAAGCCGGGGAACGACAGCGGCAGGGTCACCCTGAGGAAGGCTTGCCGGCGGCTCGAGTAGAGATCGGCGGCCGCATCGAGAAGCCTCGGGTCCATCTTCTCGAGGGACACGTACAGCGGCAGGGCCATGAACGGCAGGAAGTTGTAGGTCATGCCGGCGATGACCGCAGTCAAGGTCGCCAGGACCTGGTAGCTGTCGGAGACTAGGCCGATGTCCTTCAGCGCCCCAAGGAGGATGCCTTCGTCGGCGAAGATCGTCTTCCACATCAACGTGCGGATCAGGAACGGGGTGAAGAACGGAAGCAGGATCAGGAGCAGGTAGATGTTCTTGCGCCGCCCTCCCCGGAACGCGATCCAGTACATCATCGGGTAACTGATGACGAGTGTCAGGATCGTCACGATCAGCCCGACCAGCAGGGAGCGGATCAGTTGCGTGTCGTAGCGCGCCAGCGTCTCGGTGTAGTTCTGATAGTGGCCGGTGAACGTGAAGCCCTTGGACAGCGACCCCTCCTGGAATGAGACCGAGAGGACCGTCGCCATCGGGATCGCGAAGAAGATCACGAGGAAGGCGACCCCCGGGAGTGTCAGGAGGTATGGGGCGAGCTTCTTCCGTCCCTCGGCTGCCACCTTGCTATCGAGACCTGGTTAGCCCTGGATGATCTCGCCGAAGAGATCGTTCCAGAATTGCTCCTCTTCCTCGTCCAGATCCTTGTAGCTGTGGAGCTTGGCCTCCATCTCCGGGGTCGGGAACACGAGGGGGCTCTCGGCAACCGTCTTCGTGTAGTCGTCCTTGGCCGACGCGAGGATCTCCTGGGCGGCCGGTACCGGACAGATGTAGTTGACCCACGCGGTGATCTGGGCCGCGATCTCGGGGTCGTAGACGAAGTCCATGAACTTCATCGCGTCGATAGGGGCGGCGGCGTTCTCCGGAATAGCCATGTTGTCGACCCACAGGATGCCGCCGGTGTCTGGAACGTAGAACTGCAACTCCGGCTTGTCGAACTGGAGCTGGAAGACGTCCCCGGACCACGCGATCGTCGCCCAGATGTCACCTCGGACCAGCGCGTCCGCGTACTCGTTACCGTAGTAGTTGCGCACGATGCCGTCATCGCGCTGCTGGATCAGCTTCTCCTGGGCGGCTATCAGATCGTCCTCGGTCGAGTCCTGCGGCTCGATACCCATGCTCAACAGCGTGAGGCTGAAGGTGTCGCGCATCTCCTTGAACATTCCGACCTTGCCTGCGAACGCGGGGTCGAAGAGGTCGTCGAAGGTAGAGAGCTCCCGGCCCGTGAGCTCCGGGTTGTAGGCGATGCCGGTGATCCCGGACTGCCACGGGACGCTGTGCTTGTTGCCCGGGTCGTAGCTCGGATCCTTGTAGATCTCCCCGGCGTTGGCCGCGAAGTTGGGGAGCTTCGAGTGGTCGAGCTCTTCGAGGTAGCCGAGCCGGGCCATCTTCGCCAGCATCCAGTCGGTCACGACGATCAGATCCCACTCGATCGGTTGGCCGCTCGACAGCGGCTCCTGGATCGTCCCGAAGAAACCCTCGTTGTCGTCGATGACTTCCTTGTAGTTGACCGTGATGCCCGTTGCCTCCGTGAATTCATCGAGGGTGGGCCGCCGGCCCTGCACCCGGTCGATGTACAGGGGCCAGTTGGCGAAGTTGAGGTTGCCGACCTCTTCGGTCGTGGTCAACGTGTTCTTCTCGCTGTCGTCGGAGGTGTCTTCCTTCTGGATGCCGCACGCGGCCAGCACGGCGGTGAGCGAGGCCGCCCCCGCGCCCAAGCCCACGCGCCGGAGCAGATCGCGGCGGGTGATGTTCCTGCGCGGCTGCTCGGCCAGGAGCCTCGCGATCTCTCGTTCTCGATCCACTACCTGCCACCTCCGTTAGCGCCGACGGCGAAAGTGTGCTCGGGGTCCCAGGACAGGCGCACTGAAGCCCCGGCTCCGATCGGTTGAGCTGCGTTGCCCAGGTTCTGGACGTAGACGACGATCTTGGACCCGTCGGTGGTGCGACACTCGTAGGACGTGCTGACCCCGATGTAGGTAGACACCATGACCTGTGCGTCGACGGAATTGGACCCTATGCTCCCGGTCGCTCCCGCTCCTGTTTCCCCAGTCGCTCCCGCTCCGTGGCCGTTCGCCGACCCCTCCGGCG
>JBKJZQ010000084.1:0-14204 GCA_046715095.1 Actinomycetota bacterium
GCTCTACTACCTGCGATCGAGGATCGGCAAGAAGGCGACCAAGATCAAAGAGCGGCGCCAGGCGTAGTGGAGGACGTCGAGACGTCCGGCACCGGTACCGCAGGTTCACATACCGATCACCCCCGGCTGGGTTCGCCGCCGCCCCCTCCGCCGCCGCCCGAGACACCTTCGGACCCGCCGGCAGCCCCCCCTGAGGTGCCCGTAGAGGGACCTCCGACCGAGAAGCGCAAGAGGCCCTTCTGGGTCGAGTTGCCGGTGCTAGTGGTGATCGCCTTCGTGGTCGCCCTCATCCTCAAGACCTTCCTGCTGCAGGCGTTCTACATCCCGTCCGGATCGATGGAGACGACCCTCGCCGTCGGTGACCGTGTCCTCGTCGAGAAGGTCAGCTACCGGTTCCACGAGCCGCGCCGCGGGGACGTCGTCGTCTTCGAACGAGGAGGATTCGGTCTCGAAACTGAGGAGGACGGGTCCTTCTTCGGGGACATCACCGACTCGTTCAAAGGCTTGTTCGGCTTTCCGACGGGTGGCAACCAGGACTTCATCAAGCGAGTCATCGCGATCGAAGGCGACGCGGTCGAGGGTCGCGAGGGAACGGTATTCGTGAACCGCGAGGAGATCTCCGAGCCCTATCTGGACTCGGGGGTCGTGACGTCCTCGTTCGGCCCCACTGAGGTCCCCGATGGGATGATGTTCGTGATGGGGGACAACCGGATGAGCTCCGAAGATTCCCGGAGTTTCGGTGCGGTGCCGGTGGATTCGGTCATCGGACATGCTTTCGTCACCGTTTGGCCGTTCTCAAATATCGGTGGGCTATAACCTGAGAACATGACGAACGACGAATCCACCGAGGGCCGCGTCATATCCCTGGACCCGCCGCCCCCGCCACCTCCTCCGGATCTTACCGGCGAGGCGCCCGGCGAGCGTGATCCCGGCCACTCCGGCACCGGCGACACGAAGAAGAAGTCCTGGCGTCACAGCCTCGCGGAGCTGCCGGTCCTGATCACGCTCGCGCTGGTGATCGCGATCGTGATCAAGACGTTCATCGCCCAGGCGTTCTACATCCCATCGGCTTCGATGTACCCGACGCTGCGGAATGGCGACAGGGTCCTCGTCGAGAAGATCGGCTACCGCTTCGGGGAGCCCCGCCGTGGACACGTCGTCGTGTTCGCCCGCGATGTATTCGGACCTAACAATGACCTCCCGTGGTACGACGACGCCAGGAACTTCGCTCGGGACCTTCTCAGTCTGCCGACCTCGGCGGAGGAGGACTACATCAAACGGGTGGTGGCGGTCGGAGGAGAAGTCATCAGCTACACGAGTTATCCCCGGGTGCTTCGCATCAACGGTGAAGCCGTCGAAGAAACGTGGATCAGGGGAGGTACTGACTCAGGCAGCCAGTCCCTCACCACGCGTGACTGCAAGCGACTCGAGATGGAGGTCGCCGAGGACGGCTGTCTCGTCCCCGAGGACGACGTCTTCGTCATGGGAGACAACCGCAGCAACTCTGAGGACTCGCGGGTGATCGGCCCGATCCACCAGGACAAGATCGTCGGCCGGGCCTTCGCGGTTGTGTGGCCCGCGGGCAACTTCAGTGGCCTGTAGCGATGATGTTGGCCGTGGACTCGCACGCCAGTCAGACCGGGAGGATCAAGAAGCGGGTCGTCTCGACGACCCGCAGAACAAACAGGGTTATTGATGCTTCCGGACTACTCGAGCTACGACTAAGAGACGCGGGGTTCGAGAACGTCGCCGGCGTCGACGAGGTGGGCAGGGGAGCGCTGGCCGGACCCCTTGTGGCGGCCGCGGTGATCCTCCCTCCCGGCACCGAGATCCCCGGCTTGAGGGACTCGAAGATGTGCACCAGGCTCCAACGGGAACGGCTTGCCGCAGAGATCGAAGACCTCGCCGTAGCCGTGTCGGTCGTGAGGGTCTATCCGAACAAGATCGACCGCATCGGGCTTCAGCGATGCAACCTGATGGCGATGAGGAGGGCGCTGATGAGTCTCGACGTAGGGCCCGACTACATCCTCGTCGACGGCTTCCCGCTCAAGAGGCTCACGGTTCCGTCCCTCGCGGTGAAGAAAGGCGATGCGGTGTCTCGCTCGGTGGCCGCGGCGTCGATCGTTGCGAAGGTCCACCGGGATGCCGCAATGCGCCGTTACCACCGGAGGTATCCGCAGTACGGGTTCTCGAGCAACGTCGGCTATGGGACCAGGCACCACTGGCATGCCCTCAAGGAGCACGGCCCATGTGAGATCCACCGTCGCTCGTTCTACGGTGTGACGGGGTTCCCCGAGGACGACGCGGGGGCCCGTCGAGAAGAGGTCATCCTGGGCCCGGACGGGATCGATCTGGGCGACAGATTCAGGGCGGAAGAGACTACCGATAGGGTGCTTCAGGCGCGAGACTACGGAGAACAGAGCGCCGCCAACAACCAGAACGACCAGTTGAAGAACAGGGAGACGGGATGAGCGTCGAGGACCTCGAGAAGTACGAGGCCGAGATGGAACTCCAGCTGTACAAGGAGTATCGGGACGTCCTCCCGATGTTCAAGTACGTCGTCGAGACCGAGCGCCGCTTCTACCTCGCCAACGACGTCAAGGTCGAGACCAAGAACGCCGGCCCCAAGGTCTGGTTCGAGGTCGAGCTCAACGACGCCTGGGTCTGGGACATGCACCGACCCGCTCGCTTCGTCTCGCATGTGAAGGTGGTCACGTTCCGCGACATGAACGTCGAGGAACTCGCCCAGTTGGCCGAGAGAGACCTGATCCCGGAGCCCCCCGGCCTCGAGAGCTGAACCCGCCGCTATCTCAGTGGCCCCGCGCGATCCATTCTTCGAGGTGGGGAGTCTCGTCGCCGATCGTCGTCACCTCGCCGTGACCCGGGTGAACGATCGTCTCCGGCGGAAGCGTCAGCAGCTTCGTCCTGATCGATTCGATGATCGTGTTGAAGTCCGAGTACTTGCGCCCGGTCGCGCCCGGTCCACCCTTGAACAGGGTGTCGCCACCGAAGACATGACCGGCGCCGTCGTAGAAGCAGACGCCTCCCGGCGTGTGGCCCGGGGTGTGCAACACGGTGAGGGCGGAGCCGCCGGCGTCGATCTGGTCTCCTTCGTTCAGCTCGAAGTCGGGAGCTCCCTCCGGGTGGAGCTCGTCCCATAGCATGCGGTCGTCCGGATGCAGGTAGAGGGGAGCGCCGGTCGCTTCCGAGAGGGCCGGGGCCGCGTTGATGTGGTCGTTGTGTCCGTGGGTCAAGAGGATCGCCGTCACACTCCGGCCCCCGATCCCCTCGATGATCGGCTCGTGCTCGTGCGCCGCGTCGATCACGACAACCTCGTCCGTGTTACCAACGATCCAGATGTTGTCCTCGACCTCGAACTCATCGCTACCCAGAGCGAATATCCCCTTGGTGGTGACCATGTCGATGCGGAGGCTCACAGAACCACCACGGAACGGAGCACGTCACCCGACGCCATCTTCGTGAACGCCTCCTCGACCTCGTCGAGCTTGATGGTCTCGGACACGAACCCCTCGAGGTCGAAGCGACCGGACAGGTAGAGGTCGATCAGATGGGGGAAGTCCCGGGTCGGCAGGCAGTCGCCGTACCACGATGGTTTCAGCGAACCGCCGCGGCCGAAGAACTCGATCATCGGAAGCTCGAACTTCATCGTCGGGTCGGGGACGCCGACCTGGACGAGCCTCCCGGCAAGGTCGCGAGCGTAGAAGGCTTGTTCGAAGACCTCGGGACGACCGACGGCTTCGATCGCAACGTCCACGCCGAGCCCACTGGTGAGTTGCTTGATCGCCTCGACCGGATCTCCCTTCGAGGCGTCGACCACATCGGTCGCGCCGAAGCGCTTGGCCCATTCGAGCTTCTTGCTGTCGAGATCCACGGCGATCACCTGACGCGCACCCGCAAGCGAGGCTCCCGCGATCGCGGCATCGCCGACTCCGCCGCAGCCGAAGACCGCGACGGTCTCACCGGAGCTCACGGCACCGGTGTGGACCGCGGCGCCGTAGCCGGCCATGATCCCGCAGCCGATCAATCCGGCCGCCTCCGGTTTCGCCCTCTTGTCGACCGGAACCGCTTGCTTGGCCGCGACGAGGGCCTTCTCGGCGAACGCTCCGATGCCCAGTGCGGCGCTCAGCGGGGTTCCGTCCTTGAGGGTCATGGGCTGGGCCGCGTTGAGGCTCGAGAAGCAGTACCACGGCCGTCCGCGCAGACAGGACCGGCAGGTGCCGCACGGAGCGCGCCAGGCAAGGATCACGTAGTCGCCGGGGGAGACCTCGGTCACCCCATCGCCGATCTCTTCGACGATCCCGGCGGCCTCATGGCCCAGCAAGAAGGGGAAGTCGTCGTTGATCGCGCCTTCGCGGTAGTGGAGGTCGGTGTGGCAGACGCCGCAGGCCTGAACCTTGATCAGTGCCTCTCCCGGTCCGGGATCGGGAACGACGATGGTCTCGATCTCGACTGGCTGCTTCTTCGAGCGAGAGATGACACCGGATACCTCGTGCGGCATTGAGGGCTTCCTTTCTCTGTCGCTGCTGCCACCCAGAGGGGGAGCGTAACTTGCAGGACGCCCGAGCGGCTCGTGTCGCAGGCCGTCCATAGCGTGGTCTCCATGAACGCTAGTCATTCTCTTGGGAGGCGCGGGGAGGACGCGGCCGCGGCCGCCTACCGGCGTGCCGGCCTCGAGGTGATCGAGCGGAACTACCGGTGTTCGTCGGGCGAGATCGACCTCATCGTGCGCGACGGAGACACGATCGTCTTCTCCGAGGTCAAGTCCCGGTCGTCCGACCGCTACGGGGTTCCGATCCTGGCGGTCGATGCTCGGAAGCGTGCTCGTCTCAAACGGCTGGCCGCGGCGTGGTTGTCCGATCGCCGTCCCGGGCCGGTACGGGTGAGGTTCGACGTCGTCTCCGTTATCGTGACGGGCACTCGCACCGAGGTCACGCTCGTGGCCGATGCGTTCTAGGAGGAACCTTGTCCGGCTATGAGTCGTTGATCTGGGAGCAGGATGGCCACGTCGCGTCCGTCACGCTCAACCGCCCCGAGAAGAAGAACGCGATGTCATGGACGATGTTCGAAGAGATCAAGGCCGTCTTCGATCACGCGAGCCTCGATCCCGAGGTGCGGTGCCTGGTGATCACGGGGGCCGGAGGGTCTTTCTGTTCGGGCGCCGATCTCACCGATCCGGCCAACCTGGTCACCTCGCCGTTTGAGTTGAAGGATCGGATGCGGAAGGTCCACGACGTCGCCAGAGCGGTGCTCACGTGCTCGGTCCCGACGATCGCCAAGGTCACGGGGGTGGCGGCCGGGGCGGGCTGCAACCTCGCGCTGGGGATGGACCTCGTGGTGGCCTCGACCGAAGGCAGCTTCGCCGAACTGTTCATCAAACGCGGGCTCGTGGTGGACTTCGGCGGTTCCTGGGTGCTGACGCGGCTGCTGCCTCTGAACAAGGCGAAGGAACTCGCCCTGTTGGGGGATGCCATCTCGGCGACCGAGGCGGATCGACTCGGGATCTTGAATCGTCTCTGCTCCCCCGACGAGGTCGATGCCGTCACCACCGACCTGGCTGGGCGGCTCGCGGCGATGCCCCCTCGAACCGCGTCGATGATCAAGGAGAACCTCAATCGCGCGACCGACGGAGGGTTGACCGATGCCCTCGATCAGGAATCGCTCACCCAGGCGCTCTGTTTCGCCAGCGACGACACCAAGGAAGCCGTGTCCGCCTGGGTCGAGAAGCGCGACCCCCGTTTCACCGGGCGCTGACCGATGACCCTTCGCATCGACCACGTCATCATTGCGGTGCCCGATCTCGACGACGCTGCAGCCCGGCTCTTCGAGCGGTTCGGGCTCGCGTCGGTCGAGGGCGGACGGCACCAGGGCCACGGAACCGCCAACCGGATCGTTCCCCTGGGGGACGACTACATCGAGCTGATGTCGGTGGTAGACCCCGGCGAAGCAGAAACCTCGGCGATGGGCAGGTGGGTCGGCGCCGCGGCGAGGGGTGGAGCGCGCCTTCATGCGTTGTGCTTGAGAACCGACGACATCGCCGGTGTGGCGGCCGAGCGAGGCCTCGAGACGATCCCGATGACGCGACTGAGACCCGACGGGATGGTTCTCTCCTGGAGGCTCGCCGGCCTCGACCTCGCGATCTCGGAACCCCCGTTGCCGTTCTTCATCCAATGGGACGTTGATCGCCGTGAGATGCCCGGTGCCGCGGCGGCGCCACACCGATGCGAACCGACCGGCATCAAGGGCGTTGAGCTGACCGGGGATCCGGAACGGATCAAAGCGTGGATCGGCGACGCGGACCTCCCGGTTGCGGCGGCCACCGGTTCTCCCGCTATCACCAGGGTCACGCTCGGAACGTCTCTCGGAGAGATCTTCCTGGAAGGTTCTGCGCTCTAGAGCCGGATCGTGACCGGAGCCTCGCGGCGCAGCAACCTTGCCGCCGCGACGGTCAGGATGCAGAGGATCCCTCCGGCGAGGAAGAACGGTGCCCGCAGGCCGAAGGTTGCGGCGGTCACGCCTCCGATGAGCGCTCCGAGGGGCATGGCTCCCCAGGAGAACAGACGGTGGGCGCTCTGGACCCGTCCCAGGAGACCGTCGGGCACGAGGCTCTGACGAAGGGAGTTGGTCACGATGGTCCACACGGTTCCCGCGAACGTCATGGAGATCCACATCGCCCCGGCGAGCACCCACGATCCGGTCGTGGCGACCACCAGGTTGGCGACCGCGACCACCGACAGCGCGATCACGACCGTCGCCCTCGTGCCCAGACGTCTCTTCATCGGGGCGGCGGCGAAGCTGCCGATGAGGGAACCACCGGCTTCCGCGGCCATCACGAGACCGAACCCGGTCGCGCTGAGCCCCAGGGTGTTCAGAACGAATAGCACCTGGATCGCGAACGTCGCCTGGAGGGCGAGGTTGGTGATCGATGCGATCGCCGTGAGATTCCTCAACAGGGTGTGGCTGCGCAGCCAGTCGAGGCCCGTCCTGATGTCTTCGCCCACGGTGGTCGAGGACTTCTCGCGTGGGGGAGAGGTGACCTTGATCCCGGCGAACAACCACGCCGCCAGCACGAAGGTCGCCGCATCCAGCGCGAACGGGACGCTCGCCCAGTGCGCGAATAGCAACGCTCCTAGCGCGGGCCCGGCGAACTCGTTGGTCACGATGATGGCGCCTTCGAGCGCGCCGTTGGCATCCTCGAGACGCTCCTTCGGGACCACCGACGGCAGCATGGCGAAGGACGTGTTGTCCGAGAATACTTCGCCGATGCCTTGCAGTAATGCGACGAGATAGAGCGCCGCAAGCCCGCCGATCCCCGTGGTGACGCTGAGGGCCAGTACGCCCATCACCACGCCGCGGGCGATGTTGACGCCGACGACGAGCCGTTTGCGATCGACGCGGTCGACGATCGCTCCCGCGTGAAGACTGAACAAGAGCCATGGCAGGCGTGTCGCGATCAGTACCCCGGAGATCAGCACGGGGTTCCTCGTCAGGAACGCGGCCAGTAGGGGAAGCGCGGTGATCCGGACCCCGTCGCCGACGTTCGATGCGGCGGTCGCGCCCCAGAGCCGGATGAAGTCCTTCCCGAGCCGCGGTCGGGAAGGCTCGTCGAGCCGGACGATCCTCTCTAGCGGGCCGCCTCGGCGGGACGCAGAACTAAGCGGGCCGCCTCGGCGGGACGCAGAACTAGACGTGGTGTCGGTCTGGACCGAGAGATCGTGGGTGGTTTGGATATCTCTATCGGTCATGTGTCTCCGTTGGTGAGGTGAAACGACCCGGTCTCCGGCCCGGGTTACTCGGTACATCGAGGCCCCCCGGAGGCCCGGGCGGCCCCCCGAGCGGGGATGGCAAAGGGGCCGACGTCGGTGACCCCGGCCCCTCCACGATCAGTGGTGCTAGCTCCAAGTACGTCCGAGCTTGTCCATGGTGCCTCCCTTCGGAGCCTCCCGATTCCGAATCGTTACACCGGAAGACCATGTCACTAAGGCACGTTCGCAACAAGAGGGGTACCGGGTGGTTTTTGGAGTAGTCGCCGATATCTAGTCATTCCAGGAATTGGCAACACTGAGCCCATCACGCCTCATGGTGCTCACGAGCAACAAGCACACAGCTGAGGGATTTGCCGGGCGCCGGCACAGCTTCGAGCGAGCCCTATCATGGGGGGCACGCAGCCTCGGCTTGGCTGACCCCGAAGACCGTCCAAGAAGATCGAACAACCCGAGAGCGGTGATGTTGCAGTGGCCGAACCAACGACTCGAACGAACCTCTTGGAGCTGTCCGAGGACGCGCGCGCGAAGGTTCTGTCCTTCCGAGCCGGGCAGCCGGACGAGGAGCGCCTGGCCCTATGGCTCGAGGTCACCGGGGTCAATGGGCTCGAGTTCGTCTACGACATGTTCCTCCAGCCGGTCGACAAGGCTGCGCCGGACGACTGGGTCGGTCATCACGACGATCTGAGCGTGGTCGTCCCGGCGGCAAGCATCGAGGACCTGCAGGGCGCCAACGTGGTCCTCGTCGGAGACCTGCTCGTTGGGACTCTGAAGATCGAGAACCCCAACAGCCCGAGCCCCGCGGTTGGCTCGGTGCACGGCGGGGTCCTCTCGGGAAGCGTCGAAGAGAAGATCACGCAGGTCCTCGAGCATCACGTCAACCCTGCGATCGCCTCCCACGGGGGCCGGGCAGACCTCGATCACGTCGAAGGATCGACCGCGTTCCTCAAGCTCAGCGGAGGCTGCCAAGGGTGCGGTGCGGCGAAGGCCACATTGAGCCAGGGAATCGAGACCGCCCTCCTGCAGGCGATCCCCGAGATCACCGAGATCGTCGACGTGACCGATCACGCGAGCGGTACGAACCCGTACTTCCAGCCCTCGCAGGGCTGAACCGCCGTGAACCGGCGCCGACATGCCTTACGGATCGGCGCCCCGTCATCTAGAGTTCACGCCTGATGAAGGCGCAGGGCCTTCCCGCGAGGAGGTTGCTATGAGATTCCGCAGGCTGCTTGCCGTTCTGACGGCCGGGGTCCTGCTCTTCGCCGCATGTGCCGAGGAGACCGGGACCGACAACAACGCATCCGGAGGGGGCGGCGAAGAAACCGAGACGTGCGACACGGCCGCGCCGCCCGTCATGACCGACGGGATTCTGACCGTGGCAACCGACCGCCCGGCATATCCCCCGTGGTTCGAGGGCTCGCCGAAGGACTACTCCGGCTTCGAGGGTGACCTCGCGAAGGAGATCGCGACCCGCATGGACCTTGACATCAAATGGGTCGTCGAGCCGTTCAACAAGTCCTACGCCCCGGGGGCCAAAGATTACGACTTCGACATCAACCAGATCTCGATAACCCCCGAACGTGAAGAGGCCGTCGATTTCTCGGATGGGTACTTCAACAACAACCAGGGCTTCCTCGCTCTCGAGGGAGGCGACGTCGCAAGTGCGACCACGGTCGAGGACCTCAAAGACTTCCAGCTCGGCGCTCAGGTCGGAACGACGAGCCTCGCGTTCATCAACGAGGTGATCCAGCCGACCGCCCAGCCGAAGGTTTTCGACACCACGAACGACGTCAAGTCCGCGCTCGATTCCGGCCAGATCGACGCGCTGGTGACGGACGTGGTCACGACCGTCTTCCTGCGTGATTTCGAGTTCGACGGATCGACCGTGATCGGTCAGTACCCGACCGAGGAACCGTTCGGGATGCTGTTCGAGACCGGTAACCCACTGGTCGACTGCGTGAACCAGGTACTCGCCGAGACCCTGGAGGACGGGACCCTGCAAGCGCTGCAGGACCAGTGGCTCCAGGATTATCTGGGCGTTACAACCATCAGCGACTGAGCTCCTTGCCGCCCCCACCCACCCCCGCCACCCCCGACGCCTCGGGACGTGGTTCGCGCATGCTGGGGAACCGCGGTGTCCTCGTCTCGACCGCGTCGACGATCGTCGTGTTGGGACTGATCGCTCTAGCCATAGGGATGTCCCCGGGAGCGGATATCGTGCGCGAGCGTTTCTTCTCGTGGGAACACCTGAAACAGTCGTTCCTCGGGAGCGAGACCTCACCTTCGGTCGTCAGCGCGTTCCTTTTAAACATCAGGATCTTCATGACCGCCGAGGTGATCATCCTCGTCCTCGCCCTCGTGATCGCGGTCGTCCGAAGTATCCCGGGATCGGTGTTCTTCCCGCTCCGAGCCATGGCGGTCGCCTACACCGATCTGTTCCGCGGTATCCCGCTGATCCTCGTGCTGTACATGATCGGGTTCGGGGTCCCGGGACTGGGGCTGAAGTACTTCTCGAGCGTGTCGGATGTCACCTACGGGATCGTCGCCCTGGTCCTCGTCTACTCGGCGTACGTTGCCGAGGTGTATCGCGCGGGGATCGATTCCGTTCACGAGAGCCAGGTGGCCGCGGCGCGCTCACTGGGATTGTCCCGGTGGAAGTCGATGCGGTTCGTCGTCCTGCCCCAGGCGATCCGCAGGGTCATCCCTCCGTTGCTCAACGACTTCATCGGCTTGCAGAAGGACACCGCGCTCGTCTCGGTGCTGGGTTCGATCGAGGCCGCGCGAGCCGCTCAGATCTACGGGGCCGAGAACTTCAACTACGCGAGCTACGTGGTTGCGGCCGCCCTTTTCGTGCTCATGACGATCCCTCTGGCCCGGTTCACCGATCACCTGATCGTGCGCGATCGTCGCAGGCGCGAGGCGGGGTTCGCGCGGTGACTGCTCCCAGCGGTGGCGGCGTCCTCGTCGAGGGCGTCCACAAGTCCTTCGGAGACAACCATGTCCTGCGCGGGATCGATGTGAAGGTGGGCGAGCACGAGGTGGTTTGCTTGATCGGAGCCTCGGGATCGGGCAAGTCGACGTTGCTCAGGTGCATCAATCTCCTCGAGCCCGTCGACTCGGGCCGGATCGTCGTCGGCGGCGAAGAGATCACCGCTCGTCGCGTCGACGTCGACAGGGTGCGGCGGGGGATCGGGATCGTGTTCCAGGCGTTCAACCTCTTCCCGCACATGACCGTGCTGCGCAACATCACGCTCGCGCCGCGGGAGGCACTCGGGATCGACAAGAAGGCAGCCGAGGAACGTGCCGCCTCCTTGCTCGAGCGTTTCGGTCTGATCGACAAACGGGACGAGTACCCGGACAGGCTCTCTGGTGGCCAGCAGCAGCGTGTCGCGATCGTACGGGCCCTGGCGATGCGGCCGAGCATCATGCTTCTCGACGAGGTCACGAGTGCGCTCGACCCGGAGCTCGTCGCCGAGGTTCTCCAGGTGATCAGGGAGCTCGCTCAGGAGGGGATGACGATGGTCATCGCTACCCACGAGATGGGTTTCGCCCGCGACATCGCGTCGCGCGTCTGCTTCCTCGATCAGGGGGTCGTCGCCGAGGCCGGCCCGCCGGAGCGGATCTTCACCGACCCCCAGGAGCCGCGGACCCGCCAGTTCCTCCAGCGCATCATCGCCGCCGGCAGACTTTGATGTTCTGCGGATCGTCGAGACGATCCGCTTCTGTGAACGCGCTGCGTCACCCGACGAGGAGTCTCCGGCCTCGGGCTAAGTTGGGGCGATGAGCAGACTAACTAGGGCGGCGGTTGTGGCTGCCGGTGGGATCGCTGCGGCGCGCTTCTTTCGGCGCCGCAGGAGGGAGTCCCCTCCCGGGTCGGAAGAGGCCGGGGAGATGCTTCGTGGATCCCGGGTGGCGCGGGCGCTGGATCCCTTCCGTGATCTCGATATCGGGGCGCCGGTGCCTCCTCAGTTGCCGGCCGGCCGTGTGGTCGCCGTGCCCGGCCGAGGTGAGATGTTCGTCAGAACGTCGGGAGAGGGTCCCGGGATCCCCGTCCTCCTCCTCCACGGATGGATGGCGTCGGCCGACCTCAACTGGTACCGGTTGTACGACCAGTTGTCCGGCGAGCGCCCCCTGATCGCGTGTGACCATCGGGGTCATGGCCGTGGCATCCGCTCGCCGCACCGATTCACCCTGGAAGCGTGCGCGGACGACGCGGCCGCGCTGATGGAAGTACTCGGGGTCGAACGAGCGATCGTCGTCGGCTACTCGATGGGTGGACCAATCGCTACCCTGCTTGCCGCGCGCTATCCCCGGAAGGCTGCGGGTCTGGTGCTCGCGGCGACGGCGCTCGAGTGGCACGAGTCGCCCTTCGAGCGCGCCCGGTGGAGGTCGATGGGCCTGCTCTCGGTCATGCTCCGATGGCAGGCCGGGCGGCTGTTGCTCGCCCGCATCATGGGCGACACCGGAGAAGTCTCCGAAGTGATCCTCGAACACCGCTCGTGGCTCGAAGGAGAGTTCCGCCGCAGTGACCCCACCGATCTTGCTGAAGCAGGCCGCGCTCTCAGCCGTTACGACGGTCGTCCCCAGGTTGCCATGGTGACCTGTCCGGTAGCGGTGGTGATCACGACCTCCGACACACTCGTGGCCCCACGCAAGCAGCGAGCACTGGCCGATGCTTGTGGAGCCGCAGTCTTCGAGTTCGATGGCGACCACGATTCGGCCATCGTCCACAGCGAAGGCTTCGCCAAGGTCACCCAAGAAGCGATCCACTCTGTTCTGCGGATCGTCGAGCCGATCCGCTTCTGAGTCCTCGCTGGCTCGCCTGGACCAGGAGTCTCCGGCATCAGTCCGGCGGTTCCTAGCAGGACGTCGCTCTGCCGAGGGCCCTGCATGCTTCGTCCATCCGCTCGTCGCTCAGGGTCGTTATGCGCTCGGTGCAGAGGGAGAGCCTTATCGGAGCGACGTTGTCGAAAGTCAACGCGCACTCGGCCGGCATCCCATCGGCGCGATCGAGTGCGACCTCTGTCGGGATGCCTCGGATCGTCGTGGTGACCGGCACCCCGAGTACCTGGTTGAGGTAGGGGATCGCCTCGTCGCGAGTGAGTATGAGGAACGGCCTGCGCCCGGTCGCCGGGTGCTCATACCACCACACCTCGCCCCTGGCTACCACGGATCGTGGCCCTCCCGGCGTTCTTCGGCGTCTAGCCGTTGCAGCAGGTCCGCGGTCGATCGGTCCATGAGCGCGGCCAAGTCTCCCCACTCGTCCGGCGTGGCCGGAGGGATCTTCTGGTAGCCGGCGGCGATCTGAGCCCCGATCTTCGCCTCCTCGGTGGTGGCCAGATAGTCATCGATGATCTCCCTGATGAGGGCAGATCGGGAGAGGTTCCTGCGGCGAGCGATGTCATCGAGCACGCGCACCAGTCGCTCGTTGAGCTGCACCATGGTCTGGGTTCGAGCCATAGCCCTATGATAGCCCAACTGCTCGGATTGGGAGGTTGCCGGTAGGTCGTGACGCCGGCTCTTGCCTACTGGGCCGCGACGGCCGTGAGGTTGTTGGCGAGAACGGAGCTTTCCCCGGTGACCGAACAGGAAACCGCAGTCTTGTCGGTGGCCGAGGTGTAGGCACCCACGGTGCACGAGTACCAACTGCCGGCCGCCCGGAACCTCACCCTCACGCTCGCAGTGGACGCGACGTTGCCGGCAAGGTTCAGAGACGACGACAGCAACTGCTGGGGGCTGTTGAGCACGTCGATCGTGTACTTCTCGTCGGTGACCGTGTACCCGGTCACCGCGCCCGCTCCGGAACCGGCTTTGGTCGCCGGCACGGTGTTCGCGGCGGTTAGCGCGTAGGACGAACCCCCCACCAACACGGCGATCATCACCGCCGGGATGGTCCTTCGGGCAACCCCTCCCGGGCGGCGCCTAGCCATCCGGGAACACCGTTTCGCAAGTGATTTCGATGTCGTCGATGCCGTTGCCACCGATGCAGACGTCGGTCCCGTCGTCGCCCTCAAGCCTGTCGTCGCCCCCGCCGCCAACGATGCAGTCGTTGCCGCTATCCGCCCTGATCCTCTGGGCCGCGGTGCTCCCCAGGATCAGATCGTTCCCGGTAGTCCCGGCGATGTCCCCCGATCCGGAGACGATGGTGGTCAAGGTGAGGGCCGCGCAGTGGGCCGGCTTGAGGTCGTTCACCGTGATCGCTTTCGAGTGTTGCCCTGCTTTCGAGGCGGGAACGGTGTTGGCCGCGGCGAAAACCCAGGCGAGGCTACCGAAGGCAAGCCTGACGATCGCCAGCGCGATCCGAGCCGGCCACCTGCTCACTTGGTGCCCCGCCCAACAAACATCATGGGGATTCTGGCGGCGAAAAGGCTGCGCCTCGCGGCGTTCTCGGTCGGGTTACGTACCTCATGGTACGCACCCTCC
>JBKJZQ010000085.1:0-6393 GCA_046715095.1 Actinomycetota bacterium
TTGTAGGGACAGGCAGACGGGTTCTTGCGCCACCACCAGGCGGCAACCCCGACCCCCGCCACGGCCGCCGTCAGCGCCTTCTTGACCTTTCCCATCAAGCCATCTCCTCGGTAACCACCCGTTGAGGGCGCGAGGTTTGAACCAGCAGAGCGAACACCCCGAGCACGATGCAGACATGCATAACGGTGTCCAGGCCGCCTCGCGGCAATTCCAGAGTACGCCCGGAGGGATTCGAACCCCCGACCTTCCGGTCCGTAGCCGGACGCTCTAATCCACTGAGCTACGGGCGCACGTAACTGAAAAAGACTAACGCAGGCATTGTGGACACCGACCCCTCGAGCGGAGGCGAAGGGATTTGAACCCTTGAAGGAGGTAACCCCCCTTAACGCATTAGCAGTGCGCTCCCTTCGGCCACTCGGGCACGCCTCCGCGGCGAATCATATAAGGGGTCACGGCGAGGTCGTTGTGGTGGGACGTGGTTCGGCTTCGGGGGGAGCGTCGATCTTGCTCCGTTCGATGGTGAAATCGCCGCCGAGCCCGTCAAACGATATGTAGTCGTAAGAGATCGCCTCGCCTCCCTGAAAGTAGATGATCTCGGCCTCGTAGTCGAGATCGGTTTCCACCAGGAATGAGCCGAGCCCCGTGGCTCCAGTGGAGCCCACCACCATGAGGGTCGACCCGTTGCCCTGGAGGAACGAGCGCTCGTGCGTGTGGCCGGCCACGATCAGAGGAACGAGACCGGTCGCATCGGCTGCCTGCCGAGCGTCGTGTACCGCAAGAACCCCGGGATCGAGGCGTGCAACCAGGCCGGCAACCTCCGCGGCTCGTTCGAGCTTCTCTCCATTGGCTTCTTCGGTCGAGACCTCGTTGGTTGCGGTGAACGTGGGATCGGCGACGCCGAGGATCCTGACTCCTTCAACCGACGTGAGCTCTCCATCGAGGAACCGGACGTTGTCCACGCGGGCGAGCTCCGCCCGGTTCGCGTCGGAGTCGTGGTTGCCGGGAACGAACAGGTACGGCACATCGATCTCGCCGATGAGCGAACCGATACGCGCCTCGATCGGCGCTCCGAACGAGGTGAGATCGCCCGTGTCGAGCACCGCGCTGACATCGAACCTCTCGGCCAGGTTCCTCGTGATCTCAACACCGATGGGGTTCGAGTGGATATCGCTTACGTGCAGGATCGCGACCGAGTCCTCCTGTGGAGCGAGCGCTGGTTCGGCAACGAGCGCAAGGAGTTGAGAGAGGCGCTCCGCGAGTCCCTCGTAACGCGATCTGAGATCGTCGAGCGCGCTGACACCTTGATCGACAGCCGCGATCACCTGCGGGGCCCGCTCGAGAGCACCGGTGAACCTCGGTTCCTCGAACGCCTCGACGTTGAATGTCGCGGCCGTGAACCCCACCGCCACCGCGATGGCGAGAGCGCCTCCGGCGGCACCTGCCGCCATCGTCTTGATCGTCCTGCCCGCGATCAGCCCGGCCGCGATCGCGCCGATGACCAGGCCCCCGAGAAGGAGCCGGACGCTGGTCGCCAGGGCCGTGGACCTCAGGTCATCCTCGATGTCTCTAACCAATCCAGCCCGGGACTCCCGCGATGAAACAGCGTCGGCCAGGGGACCGGGGTCCACCTCGCCGATGGAGAGATCGAGGTCGAGAACCGACGCGTGCGTATCGGCAGAGACAGTCCCGAGCGGGGGGACGACCACGACGGTCCTCCCCCAGCCGATCCGGGCTCCCGCGGACACGCTCGCCGGACCCATCGCGTGATGTGCCTCGGGGATCAGCCACACCAGCGCCAGCGAGGACAGGGCTCCAAGCAAAGCGGCCCCGGCGAGCCGCTTTCTCGGACGCCACCTCTTGCCCGGGTTGTCCGGGGTGTCGGTCATAATCATCGGACTGTAAGCGAGGGGGTAAGCATGCGACTGCGAGCGGCTGTGGCACTGATCACCGGCATCGTTCTGGTTCTTCCCGTTCCCGCGGGAGCTCTGCCGAAGGGGACCCAGGTCCAGACCTACCAGGGTGGGCTGAACTTCCCCATCGACATGTCATGGGTCAAGGGCACGAACAAGATCTTCTTCACCGAGAGAGGTGGCAAGATCCGCGTGATGCGCGGGCGGAAGCTCCTGAAGCGACCCTGCATCACCCTCGGAGTCCGCTCAGACGGCGAGCGAGGATTGCTCGGGCTGGCCCTTCACCCGAACTTCAAGAAGAACCACTTCCTCTACGCCTTCTTCACCGACGCCTCTCCGCTGCAGAACCGGGTGAACCGCTACAAGGTGACCAAGAACCGTTGCAAGCACAACAAGACGATCGTCGATGGCCTCGACGCATCGTCCGGCTATCACAACGGCGGACAGATCGAGTTCATGAACGGCAAGCTGTTCATCTCTACCGGTGAGGGTCACTCGGCGGGCGCCGCGCAGTCAACGTCGAACCGGCTCGGGAAGATCCTCAGGGTGAACCCGGGCGGCTCCATCCCGGGCAACAACCCCTTCGGCAATGCGGTGTGGTCGTACGGACACCGCAACCCGTTCGGTCTCGCCCACCGACCCGGCACCGATCTTCTCTACGAAACCGAGAACGGCCCGAGCTGTGATGACGAGCTCAACCTGATCAGGAAGGGCCGCAACTACGGCTGGGGCGATGGCTACTCGTGCGGGACCAGGGGCGTCGGTTCCGACCCGAAGGGACCGATGCGCCGATACTCGGACATCATCGTGCCGACCGATCTGTGGTGGTACTCCGGCCGGCTGAACGCGCTCGATAACCACCTCCTGATGGGCGACTACAACGGGAACCTCCACAGCTTCAAGATGAGGCGGAACGGGCGGAGGGTGAAGGAGGAGCGCACGATCTACTCGACCGGCGGGATACTCGATGTGGCCAAGGGACCGGGCGGATGGCCTTACTTCATGACGTCATCGGGGATGTTCCGGATCGTCAAGAAATAGCCTACAGATAGCTGCCGGCCCCCGTTTCGCCCGGGACACCGGGCGGCAGGCTGCGGCGCATCTCGTCCAGCTGAGCGCGGCTCTGCATCTGTTGCGCGAACAGCATCGCCTGGATGCCGTGGAAGAGGCCCTCGAGCCATCCGACCAATTGGGCATGCGCGATCCTCAACTCGGCATCAGAGGGTGTCTCGTGCTCGTCGAACGGGCTGCTGAGACGCGACAGCTCGTCCTTGAGGTCGGGTGAGAGAACCTCGCCGAGCTCCTTGAGAGAGGACTCGTAGATCTCCTTCATCCGGTTGCGGCTGGCCTCGTCGAGCGGGGCAGAGCGAACCTCATCGAGGAGCTGCTTGACCATCGAGCCGATCCTCATCACCTTCGCCGGATGCTGGATCGCTTCACCGTCGGGGGCTTCCTCGGTCTTGCTCCCTGGGACGACCAGAACCTCCTGCTCGTCTACCGGCCCCTCCTGCTCCGGGGGTGCGTTCTGCTCTTCGCCGTCGGGCTGGGTCATGTGGTTGTCCTTCTCTCGAGAGGCCGTCTCATCGCCTTAGCGGGTCATAGTACTCACGCGCCGGATCAGCGCCTCAGGGCCTCCGCTACCCGTTTGGGGCCGGCGTGCTCCTCGATCTCTTCGAGGAGCAGCGGAAGGGCGAGCGACCAGTTGGGGCGCTCGCCGGTCGTTCCCGGCTGATTCGGTCGTTCCTCGACGCCGAGCGCATCCTCGAAGGTCGCGGTCAGGATCATGCTGGGAGCCCGAGCCAGGAGGAGGTAGGCGCGTTCGACAACCTCGGCCGCGGGAGCGTCATCCGGCACCCCCGCCATGTCGCGGAGTCTCTCCCTGATCGCTCGCTCGGAGGCCTCGTTCGGTTGCACCCCGGCCGCTCGTTGAGCTTCGAGATCGGTTCCCGCCCACATGCCGGGGATCGTCGGGAGGTCGTGGTTGGTGACCGTGGCAAGCGCAAGCTCCGGGTAGTGAGACGGGTCGTCCGGTTCGAACCAGAGCACCCTGTAGGAGAGGATGCGCCGCCGCTCGAGCTCCTCCCGCACCCCGGGTTCGACGGTGCCGAGATCCTCACCGACAACGAACGCGCGGGCGCGGTGACTCTCGAGGGCCAGGATGTCCAGGAGCTCGCGCGCGGGGTAGCGAACGTAGGTGCCCTCGCTCGCCTCGGCTCCGGCGGGGATCCAGAAGAGGCGGAACAGCCCCATGACGTGATCGATCCTCAGGCCCCCGCCTCTCAGGTTGGCGCGAACCGTCCGTACGAACGGCTCGTAGGCGGCGGCCCTCAGCGCCCAGGGATCGAACGCCGCCCCCCCCCACGACTGCCGCGCGGTGTTGAACTCATCGGGCGGCGCCCCCACCGAGACGCCCCCCGCGATCTCCGCCTGCCAGTACCAGGAGTCGAAGCCGCACGGGTCGACCCCGATGGCGAGATCCTGAACGACTTCGATGTCGGCGCCGGCCGCGTGCAGCGACCGGTCCAGGTGGTACTGCAGCCACATCTCGAGGCGGACGTCGGGGACGCCGGCCAGCGCGCGCACGGCCGCGGTCGCCGGGCGCCGGTACTCCGCGGGCCACTCGCGCCACTGCGGTCCGTGGAGGCGCGTAAGGACCACGAACGCGGCGAAGCTCGCTAAGAGGTCACCCTCGGCCTGACGGTACGCGTCGAAGTCCGGGTCGCGGCTGCTCCGCTCATGAAGGAGACGGAAGGCACCACTCTTCAGCCGGTGGACGGCAGACCGGTCGATGCGCCGGTCGTCGTTCAACGCGCGCCCCGCCGCGCGCAACGTCTCGAGCTCGGGGAGGTCACCTGCCCCCGGAAGATCCTCGATGGCGAGGTAGAGGGGGTTGCGGTAGCACCGGCTGCTCGGGAAGTAAGGACTGGCTTGCTCGGGATGAGCCGCGTGCAGGGGGTTGACGAGGGCCATCCCCGCACCGGCGGCCGACGACCAGCGCGCGCACTCCGCGAGATCGCCGAGGTCACCGATGCCCCACGACCGCGACGACCTCAGCGCGTAGAGCTGGAGCGCCCAGCCCCACATCCGCATGTCATCTCGAAGGTAGCTGGTCCCGGGGGACACGATCAGGCGCGTCTCCCCTCCGTCCCACGCGAACCTGTGATAGCCGAAGGGAACGTCGCGAACGTGGCCCTCGAGCGCCACCCGGCCGCCGTGCTCCAGGAGCACCTCTCCAGCCGCCCCGAGTCCAGCCGTCCCGAGGTCGTCTCCGGGACGTACGACCACCGCACCGGGGCCCCTGGGGCCGTCCGGTCCCGCGCCCATCGCCTCGAGGAAAGAGTCAACCGACGCCCGGGGCGCCTCGCGCCACTCGCCGCGGTAGTCGTGGTAGCCCTCTTCGATGCCCCATGCCCGTGGGTCTGCCGCGCTCACACGGCGATGCTAAGGCTGATCGGGCTTCGGCTTCGCCCGCGGGAGTCGCCGCGAGCCAGTCCAGCACGGGCGGGCTTGGAAGAGGCCCAGAGACCGAGCCCAATCCCCCATACCGGCTTTCTCCATGGAATCTCCATCCCGTCACGAAACGCAACCGACGTCCTCCCCATACACTGGCCCCCGGCGCGCCGAACCTCTCCGGCACCATCGGGACGACGCATCCACCAGAAGACCGTGACCAGAAACGAAGGAGAAGGCGTGAGATCCGCGACCTCATCGATCGAGGCGACCGCGGCCCACAGGCTGGGCTGCGTCGATGTGACCGAGGACCTGCAGCGAGCGATCAAGGACTCGGGCGTGTCGACCGGTTGCGCGGTCGTCTTCTGCGCCCACACCACCTGCTCTCTCGTGATCAACGAGTGGGAGGACGGGGCTCTCGACGACCTCAAGGCCAAGCTCGATGCCCTCGTGCCGGAGGACGCCTACTACGCCCACGACGACATGACCAAGCGGACCCAGAACCTCGTCGAGGAAGAGCGCAAGAACGGCCACGCCCACATCCTCCAGATGATCGTCGGGGGAACCTCACATTCGATCCCGGTCGCCGACGGCGCTCCGCTTCTCGGGACGTGGCAGCGCCTCTTCCTCCTCGAGATGGACGAGCCGAAGCCGCGCACGATCACCTTCCACGTCTTCGGGGGCTAATCAATTCGATCGGCTGTGAGTCAGTCTGAATCAAGCTAGAGCCAAGTTATCTGAACCAGCCTGATCAGCGGGTAATCCGCCATGACCTGAAAGAGCAAGAGGCCGTTGTCGAAGGCTGCAGTGAACCCACCGCCCGGAATGTCGTTCTCTTTGTAGTCCATGACTCCGAGCAATGCCGTGCCTGGAAACGGGTAGGCGTGAAGACCTTCCAGTAACGCAAAGAAGGCATCTAGAACGGTTGAAGGAGCGTCAGATAGTGCCGACTCAACTTGCGGGCTGTAAATGAACTTGTAACGTCGGTCGACCAATTCAGGTGACTAGCTTGTCCCGCAACTCTTCTAGAGAC
>JBKJZQ010000086.1:0-20092 GCA_046715095.1 Actinomycetota bacterium
CCTGCACGGCCCAGTCGTTGCCATCCGGGTCCTGGAAAACGACGAACTTGCCCCCGTCGCGCGGGTCGAGTTCCTGTATCTCCGACACCTCGACGCCCTTCTCGACAAGATGAGCGCGGGCCGTCTGGATATCGGACACGATCAGCTGCAAGCTTGCCCCTACACCCGGGTCCGTGCCAGCCTCGATCAGCTTGGGGCCGATGGTGACCGAGCAGGCGGAACCCGGCGGCGTCATCTGTACGACGCGCATCTCTTCCGTGGGCTGCACGTCCCCGGCGGACGCTAGAACGCCGCACCGATCTTCTCGAACTCCTCGGCGCTCAGATCGAGGGTCGCTGCCTTCATGTTCTCCTCGAGGTGGGCGACCTTGGAGGTTCCCGGGATCGGGAGCATTACCGGGAAGCGGTGGAGCAGCCACACTAGGGCGACCTGTGCGGGGGTCGCGTCGTGCTCCTTCGCCACTTGCGTCAAGGCGCTCTAGTCACCGGCGAGCGAGACAGACCTTTGGGAACCGCGATGGCGGCGATGATCAATAGAGCGGCGATGCCGCCTACGAGTCGGAACGTCCTTCTGGAACGCGCGCCTCTGTCATCCCTCAATGAGATCCACGACCTTCGGCTCCCGTCTCCAGACAGGTACCCCCGCCGCCAACTCTATCCGGGTCTCTGTCCAACGGTATTGCGGAGTATCCCGATCCGCTCGATCTCCAGCTCCACGACATCTCCGGCGGAGAGCCCCCGGCCCTGATCGAGTCCGCAGCATCCCCCCGGCGTGCCGGAACCGTAGACATCGCCCGGGAAGACGCGTTCGGAATCCGAAACGTGGACCAGCATGTCGGACCACGACCAGTGGCTCTCGGACGAACGCGCCCGGCCCCATTCCTCACCGTTGACCCGGCAGATCATCTCGAGGTCGGGCTCCGTGCCAACCTCGTCGGCGGTGATGATGCAGGGGCCGAAGGAGTTGGCGAAATCCTTGCCCTTGGCCGGACCGAGCCACGCGGTCACCTCTCGCATCTGAACGTCGCGCGCAGAGAAATCGTTGAAGATCGTGAACCCAAAGACGTGCTCGGCTGCGTTCTCGCTCGTCAGGTCTTGTCCCGGACGGCCCACGATCATCGCCAGCTCGAGCTCGAAGTCCATCTTGTCCGTGTACCTCGGCCACGGACACGCCTCATCCGGACCGATGATCTGGCGGTGGTTCCCCTTGTAGTAGATCGGAGCCTCGTACCAGTACTCGGGCACCGTTCCGTTCCTTCGTTCGGCCCCTCTCAGAACGTGGCTCTCGAACGCGAGGAAGTCGCGCAACGACGCGATGCGGTCGAGCGGACTGAGCCACTGGAACCCCGGCGCCGATTCATCGACGACGGTCTCCCCCGGGGCCGCCTCCGCCGCTTCCCTGACCGAGCGCCACAGCTCGGGACCGCCCTCGATCAGGTGCAGGGTCGAGGTGAGGTGCGGGTCCAGGTCGCCCTCGAGTCCACCCGTGGCAGCGATCCACGCGCGAACGAGGTCGACCGGGGCACCATCCCCCACCGCGACCGCGAGCCGGTACTGGAGCCCCGGCTCGCGGGAGCGATACCTGTAGAGGCGCACCGAGACGCGACTACTCGTCGAGGAGGCCCATGCCCCGGGCCCACGAAGTCGAGTACTCGGAGATGACGACCGCTTCCGCCTCGGGCGAGAGGTTGAGAGGGTGGTGAGTCTCGACCATCACCGCAACCTCTTCCGTGCGTGTCATGGATTTCGACTTCTCGATCGCCGCCGGCTGCGGACCATGATGCACACCCTGCGGGTGGATCGTCATGAACCCCATGTCGATCCCCGCGCGCGAGAAGTAGTTGCCCGAGTGATAGAAGAGCACCTCGTCCGCGTCGATGTTTGCGTGATAGAAGGGCACCTTCAGAACCTGCGGGTCTTCTTCGAGTGGACGCGGGACGAACGAGCAGATCACGAAGCCATCGTTCTCGAACGTGCAGTGCACCGACGGAGGCATGTGATAGCTCGGTGAGTACACCGGCCGGTGGTCGAGCACGTTGAGCTTCACCGGGCAGAGATCCCCCTGCCACCCGACGACGTCGAGTGGATGCCACGCGAAGAACAGGGACGTGAACGTGCCATCGCGCTTGACCCTGACCTCGAACTCCCCGGCCTCGTCGTGGGGGTCGGGGTCGGGAACCTCGAGCATGCCGGGATCGAACATCGCGTGCTTCCCCATCAGCCCACGGTCGGGGATCCTGAACTCGCCGCTTCCCTCGATGATGTAGAAGAAGTTGTCGTCGCCCTTAGGGACGACCCTGTGCGTCGTTCCTTTGGGGATGATCACGTAGTCGCCCTCTTTGTAAGTGAGCGGACCGTAGTCGGTTTCGATCGTTCCCTCGCCCCGGTGCACGAAGTAACACGTGTCCCCGTCCGCGTTGCGCAGGAAATACGGCATCTCCTGAGAGCGGCGACTCACGTACAGACGCACGTCTTCGTTGGACGCGATGAGCTGCCAGGTCGCGTTCGGCTCAACCTGATCCTCGGGCTTCATCTCGTTGAGGTCGAGAGCCCGGGGCTTGAGCGGACCTTCGATCCGGATCCAGGCGGTCGGGGGATGGGTCCGGTAGAGGTGGCTGGCGCGCCCGAAGAACGTCTCGCGGCCATGCTCCTCCTCGTAGGTCCCTTCGGGAACCGCGACGTGAGCCTGCTTGGTGACCTTGCCTTTGGAGAAGACGAAATCCATGTCTCGGCCCCCTAAAGGTTTCCGCGTTCGGCCTGGTCGCGCTCGATCGCTTCGAACAACGCCTTGAAGTTGCCGGCGCCGAAGCCCTTGGCACCGTGCCGTTCGATCAACTCGAAGAACACCGTCGGTCGGTCCTGAACGGTCTTGGTGAAGATCTGCAGGAGGAAGCCGTCTTCGTCCTTGTCCGCGAGTATCCCGTTGCGCTGCAGCGCGTCGATCTTGTCGGCGATCTGGGGGATGCGGATCTTGACTTCCTCGTAGTAGGACCCCGGAACATTGATGAACTGGATCCCCAGAGCGCGCATCTTCTCGACCGAACCAACGATGTCGTCGGTAGAGAGCGCGATGTGCTGGGCGCCCGGGGTCTTGTAGTAATCCAGATACTCCTCGATCTGGGACTTCTTCTTACCCTCGGCGGGTTCGTTGATCGGGAACTTGACCTTGCCGACGCCGTCCCACACGACCTTCGACATCAGCGCCGAGTACTCCGTCGAGATGTCGTCGTCGGTGAAGTGCCGCATCTCCGTGAAGCCCATGATCTTGGCGTAGAAATCGACCCACTCGTTCATCTTGCCGAGTTCGACGTTGCCGACGACGTGGTCGATGTTCAGGATGCCAAAACCGCTGGTGTCGTCCGACCCTTCAACCTCCTGGAAGCCGGGGAAGAAGACGCCCGAATACTCCGCGCGAGAGATCAACGAGTGGATCGTCTCTCCGTAGGTCGCGATCGCCGCCTTCACGACCTTGCCCTTCTCGTCCTCGAACACCTCTGGTTCGGCGACGCTTCGAGCGCCCCGCTCGATCGCGACCCGGTACGACTCCTCGGCGTCGGGCACCGTGAGGGCGATGTCGTGGACCCCGTCGCCGTGGAGCTTGACGTGTTCGGCGATCGCTCCGTCCCCGTCGAGGGCACCCGTGAACACCAGGCGAACGTCCCCCTGCTGGACCATGTAGGAGACCCGCTCGCGAGACCCCGTTTCCAGGCCCATGAACGCCCTCGGAGTGAACCCGAAGGACCTGTAATAGTGCGCTGCCTGCTTCGCGTTGCCGACGAAGAACTGCACGTAGTCGATCCCCAGGATCGGGAACGAATCCTCTGTGCTGCTCACCGGCCTCACCCCCTTGTGTGGCTCTTGAACGTCTCAACCTCAACATGCTCAGGATAGTCGGTGGGTGCCTCGAGGCTAGCTAGGAGCGCGACACTCGCAGCCTGACTCCGGCCCAGTCGGGATCGGGATTCGGGTAGTCGGTGCGGTAGTGACCGCCCCTCGACTCGGTCCTCAGCAGTGCCACCCGGGCCATGAGACGAACGAGGATCGCGCCCGCGCGCAGCTCGGCGGCCCGGCTCGAACCGGTCAGTGGAAGGATCGCCAGGTCCTCCAGCGCGCTCGCAACCGAGGCCATCACCTTCGGATCACGCTGGATGCCGAGAGCACCGGAGCAGACCTTTCGGAGGCGCTCCCAACCCGAATCCACGTCGATGTCGACCTCCTGCAGCGGAGGGGCGGCGGCGAGGCCCTTGGTGGGACCCATCCGCTGGCCGGCGATCGCCTTCGCGGCTCTGCGTCCGAAGACGAGAGCCTCTGCGAGGGAGTTCCCCGCCAGCCGGTTGGCGCCGTGCACGCCGGTGTTCGAGCACTCGCCGATCGCATACAGGCGGGGGATCGACGATCTCCCATCCAGATCGGTCTCGATACCTCCCATGAAGTAATGCGCCGCGGGCTGTACCGGTATCAGATCCTTGGTGAGGTCCAATCCGTGAGTCCTCACGCCCTCGAGAACGGTCGGAAACTCTTCCTCGAGAACATCGGGGTCGATGTGACGGCAATCGAGCCATGAGTGCCGGGACGCGATCGCCCTGGCGACGACGTCGCGCGGGGCAAGCTCACCGTCCGAATGATGCTCGAACAGGAACCGCCGGCCCTCGGAGTCCACCACGTGGGCCCCGGCGCCCCGCAGTGCCTCGGTCAAGAGCAGTCGCTGGTGAGAACCGCCGAGCGCCAGCGCCGTTGGATGGAACTGAACGAACTCGATATCGGCCAGCCCCGCCCCGGCCTCCCACGCGAGGACATGACCATCGCCAGTCGCCCCCAGAGGATTGGTGGTCGAGGTGAACAGCGCGCCGATCCCGCCGGTCGCCAGAACCGTCGATCGCGCGGCAACCTCGACGAGTCCGTCCTCGGTGAGCACCCAGCCCCCCGTGCAGCGACCGCCGACGACGCACAACTGAAGGCAGGAGCCCTCGATCCTCGTGAACCGGTCTCGGGCCCGATCTCGCAGCGTCGTCATGATCGCGGCTCCGGTGGCATCGTCGGAGTGAGCCGAGCGCGCCACGGACTGCCCACCCTCGCGGGCGAGGTGAAGGCTGCCGTCCTCGCCTCGGGCGAAGTCACAACCGAGCTCGGCGAGCTCCATCACGCACTCAGGCGCCTCGGAGCAGAGAACGGCCACCGCCGAAACATCGCCGTGACCGGCGGCGACCCTGAGGGTGTCCGCCGCATGGAGGTCCGGAGAATCGTCCGGTCCAAGGGCCGCAGCCACCCCGCCCTGGGCCCACGAGGAGGAGCCTCCGCCCCCAAGCATTCCCTTGTCGACGACAACGACGTCCAGCTCGCTCGGGAGGTGAAGAGCGGCGAACAAACCGGCCGCGCCGGCCCCGATGATCAGGACGTCGGTCTTGATCCGTTCCATAGCGACAAGCCTAGTGGCCTTCGAACCTTGGGGGTCGTTTCTCGAAGAACGCTTGCACACCCTCGAGGTGATCCTTGGTCGCGCCGGCCTCTGACTGAGCCCCCACCTCGAGATCCAATTGCTCGTCGAGGGATGAGCGCGAAGCGGAATCCGACAACCGTTTGATCAGCGCGTACGCCCGGGTCGGTCCCGTAGCCAGTCCGGCGGCGAAGCTCCTCCACCTCTCCTCGAAGGCGTGTTCGGGGACGACCTCGGTGAAGAGCCCCATCTCGTACGCCCTCCCTGCGTCGAGAACGTCCCCGCTGGCGGCGAGCTCGAATGCCCTGGGGGCACCGATCGCCTTCGCCAGGAACCAGATCGAGCCTGCGTCGGGAACCAGCCCCACCTTGACGAAGGCGAGCACGAGCTTCGCTCTCTCGGAGGCGATCCGGAAGTCGCACGCGAGGGCGACGCTCACGCCCGCTCCGGCCGCCACCCCGCCCACCGCCGCTACGACGGGCTTGGGGGCCGAGCGGATCGCCCGGATCAGAGGGTTGTAGCGGTCGCGCAACGTGTCTCCCAGAGGAGGTGCCTCGCCTCGCTCGTAGCCGTCCGCGAGAGCGGCCAGATCCTCACCCGAAGAGAATGCACGACCCGACGCGGCGATGACGATGCACCTGACAGAGTCATCCTCCGAGGCCTCACGAACGCGCCAGGTAGCGGCTGCACCCAACTCGTCGTTGAACGCGTTGAGGACGTCCGGTCGATCGAGGGTGATGACGGCGACCCCGTCGTTGATCTCATATCGGAGCGACATCCTCCGAGCCTACCCACGACTCCCGCTGTCGTCTTCCGTGGGCGGTGACGCTCTAGTCGCGCTGCCTCTGGGGGATCCTCACCCGGAAGATCGATCCCACTCCTTCGACGCTCTCCACCTCGATCCGGCCCTGGTGCGCGTCGACGAGGTTCTTCACGATATAGAGGCCGAGTCCGAAGCCCCCCACGGTTCTCGTGATCGACGAATCTGCCTGACGGAAGCGTTCGAAGATCGTCGCCAGCTGCTCCTCCGCGATGCCTCTTCCGCTGTCGGTGACCTCTATGACGGCTTCCGCCGGCTTCACATCCAGGCGAACGCTTATCGGGGTGCTCGGCTCCGAGTACTTGACCGCGTTCTCGATGAGGTTGGACAGGATCTGTTCGATAGCGACGCGGTCGACCCATGCGTTCGCCCCACCTTCGGTGGCGACGACCTCTACCGCTCGGCCCGCTCCTTCCCTCGCATCCGCGGCGTCCGCCGCGATCTGTCCGGCGATAACTTCGAGATCCACCAGTTCACGCTGGAGCTTGGGCAGGCCGGATTCGATCTTTGACGCGGTCAACACGTCCTCGACCAACCTCAGGAGCCGAGCGCCTTGACGTTCGATCACCTCCATGAAAACGAGCTCCTGGTCCCGCTCCAGCTGAACGCCACGGCGAGACACCGTCTTCGCCGCACCGATGATCGCGGTGAGCGGCGTCTTCAGCTCGTGAGACACGGTGGCCACGAAGTCGCTCTTCAGGCGGTCCAGTTCTTCGAGCTGCACGACCGTTTCACGCTCGTGGGCGAACGATCTAGCGTTGCCGATGGCGATCGCGGCCTGTTCGGCGAAGACCTCGAGGGCAGCCAGAGCATCCCGGCCGAAGGTCTTGCCCGGGATCAACTGGTTGACGTTCAGGACTCCCATCAACTCATCTCGGCTTACCAGCGGGACACACATGCCCGAAGTGATCCCGCGACTCGGATCGACCTGCACGCCGTCGACCGGCGAACTATTCGAGATGAGTACCGGTTCTCTCGTCTCGGCGACACGACCCGCTACGCCTTCACCGATGCGCGTCTTCTTGTTCATGACAACGTGCCCGCGCAGACCGTGATAGTTCACGACTTCCAGATTCTCACCGGACTCGTCGAGGAGCATCACGGATCCCTCGCCTGCCTCGAGCAGCTGCAGCGCGGAGGACAGGATCATCCTGAGAACATCCTCGAGGTTGAGGGTCGAGTTGACCGCTTTGCCGACCTCGAGCAACGAGGCGGTGTCGGTGAGGCGCGCACTGAGAGCCGCCGACCGAACCCTCTCTTCCACCAACGCAGTCGTGAGACGCCTGAGGTTCCCCTCCTTCTCGATCACGTAGATCAGGAAGGCGACGGCCAGACCGCCCAGCAGGACGATCACGACCCACGAGGAGAGGTCGTCGAGCACGAACTGGCTGGATAGGAGCTCCCGGTTGAGAGACATGACTGAGGTGGCGACCGTAACCACGGCGATGACCATCAGGGATATCGACCACAGCTGAGCCCTTCGACGATGGACGCCAGAGAGGGTGATATGGCCTTCCTTGAGGCCTGCAGCAGCCGCCAGGGGGCGAGCGGTCAGTGAGGGCGGGGGGGGCGGGGGTTGGTTCGAGACTCGGGCGCGTTCGTCTCGAGCACGTGCTTTCCCTTCAGCTCGTGCAGCGGCACCTCGACGGGATACTCGGACGAGAAACATGCAGTACAGAACTCATCGGCTGGGATACCCGTCGCATTGAGCATCCCGGGCAGGGAAAGGTAGGCGAGGGAGTCGGCGCCGATGTGCCCACGGATGGACTCTATGTCCATGTTTGCACCGATAAGGTCGTCCTGATCCGGCATATCGATCCCGTAGAAGCACGGCCATTTGATGGGCGGCGACGAGATCCGCATGTGGACCTCCCTGGCGCCTACGTCGCGCAGCATCGCCACGATCTGCTTGGTGGTGTTACCGCGAACGATCGAGTCGTCGATGACTACTACCCGTCGACCCGCGATCACCTCTCGCAACGGATTGAGCTTCATGCGGATGCCTTGTTGACGCATCGCCTGCGTGGGTTGGATGAATGTGCGACCCACGTAACGATTCTTCACGAAGCCCTCGCCGTACGGGATCCCCGATGTGAGCGCGAAGCCCTGGGCTGCAGGAACCCCGCTGTCCGGGACGGGCATCACCAACTCGGCGCTCGTGGGGGCTTCCTCGGCGAGACGCTGTCCCATCCGGTACCTGGTGGCGTAAACGTTCTGGCCCATCAAGGTCGAGTCCGGCCGCGCGAAGTACACGTGCTCGAACACGCAGCTCGCGTGACGGGGTTCGGCGAAGTGGAGCGAAGACAGACCGAGCTCGTCGATCGTCACGAACTCTCCGGGCTCGACATCCCTGACGAACGCTGCGCCGATGAGGTCGAGCGCACAGGTCTCCGACGCGAGCACCCACGCGTTCTCACCGATCCTGCCGATCGAAAGCGGTCTGAATCCTTGCGGATCGCGTGCTCCGTAGATCTTCTGACCGTCCGTCATGGTGAACGAGTACGCCCCGGAGAGCTTGGGAAGCACCTTCAAGATCGCTTCGCCGATGTCACCCTTCGATTCGCGAGCGATGCTCGCAGCGACCAGGTCGGTGTCGGACGTCGAGCGGCGGCCACCGTGTGGTGAAGGGTCGCCTCCCGCCTCTTCGAGCAGCCTCAGCAGCTCCAGTGAATTGACGAGGTTGCCGTTGTGGGCGAGTGCGATCTCGCCCGACGGGCCTGTCTTGTAGGTCGGCTGGGCGTTCTCCCATGTCGAGCCGCCGGTCGTTGAGTAGCGAACGTGACCGATCGCGAGAGAGCCGCGGAGGCTAGTCAGCGTGGTTTCGTCGAAGACCTGGGACACGAGCCCCAAGTCTTTGTAGACCACCAGTGCTTCCCCGTCGGATATCGCGATCCCGGCAGACTCTTGCCCCCGATGCTGAAGCGCGTACAGCGCGTAGTAGGTCAGCCTCGAGACGTCTTCACCAGGTGCGTAGATCCCGACGACGCCGCACGCGTCGCGCGCTTCGCCTGCCATCGTCAGGCCATCGTAGCGGACAGGTGCTTGGTCAGCCCGTCATCGTGGCGACCTCGGGCTTCGGGTAGAGCGACCGTGAGCGTCCCCAGCACGATGTGGTCGCCGCCGGTCTCACCGATCCTCCGCGCCGGGGTCCCATGCCTCCTCGCCGCCGCAAGGACCGCCTCGAGCGAACCCGGTGGGCAGGTCACCACCGCGCGCGAGGGGGTTTCCGAGAACAGCATCAGGTGGAGATCGTCTCGTCCAAGGTCGTCGACCCGAACCCCGATCCCGCCGGCGATCGCGGACTCCGCCAGACAGATCGCCAGCCCGCCGTCCGCGGGGTCGTGAGCCGATGACACCAGCGGAGCGACCTCCACGAGGGTCTCGATGAGTGCCCTTTCGGCCTCGATGTCGAGGGCGGGCGGCACTCCCCCGACGGTTCCGTTAACCACCTTCGCGAACTCGCTGCCGCCGAGGTCACCCGAAGAGGTGGTGCCGAAGAGAACGACGTCGTGGCCGGCATGGACACAGCACATCGGGACCGCAGCCGACGCATCCTCGAGAACCCCGAGGGTCCCGATCACCGGGGTCGGATAGATCGCCCGGCCGTTGGTCTCGTTATAGAAGGACACGTTGCCTCCAGTCACCGGGGTTCCCAGCGCGGCGCAGGCGTCTCCGATGCCGCGGACGGCCTCGGCGAACTGCCACATGACCCCCGGCTTCTCCGGGTTCCCAAAGTTGAGGCAGTTCGTAACTGCGGCGGGCCGGGCCCCGGTGCAGGCCACGTTGCGTGCGGCTTCCGCCACCGATAGGCGGGCCCCCTCGTACGGATCGAGATAGCAGTAGCGGCCGTTGCCGTCCGTGGTGATCGCCACCGCTTCCTTCCGGTCGGGCAACCTGATCACCGCGGCATCGGACCCGGGACCCTCGATCGTGCCGAGGAAGACCATGTGGTCGTACTGGGACCACACCCACCTCTTGGACGCGACGCGCGGCGACGACAGAACGGAGAGGAACGCCTCCTTCAGGTCCGCGGGTAGTGCGTCGCCCGGATCCGATCCCTGGAGTTCGTCGATCCAGCGCGGCCGCTCGTAAGGTCGGTCGTACACCGGACCCTCTTCGGCCAGTGCGCCGGCGGGGACGTCGACGATCATCTCCCCGCCCGAGCGGACCTGAACCTTTCCGGTATCGGTGATGCGCCCGATCACGCGGGCCTCCAGCCCCCACTTCGAACAGACCGCCACGACCTCATCGGCGCGCTCCTGCTCGACCACGGCGAGCATCCGTTCCTGACTCTCGGAGATCATCACCTCGAACGGTTCCATGCCCGGCTCCCGGAGATGGACGCTGTCCAGCTCGAGCTCGATCCCCGTACCTGCCTTCGAGGTCATCTCGCAGGTCGGACACGAGATCCCTCCGGCTCCGAGATCCTGGAATCCCACTACGAGGTCTTTGCGGATCAGCTCGAGCGACGCTTCGATCAGGAGCTTCTCGGTGAACGGGTCTCCGACCTGGACCGAGGGACGTTTGTCGAGCGAACCGTCGTCGAACTCCGCCGAGGCGAGCACGCTCGCACCCCCGATCCCGTCGCGGCCGGTCGACGAGCCGAACAGGATCGCGGCGTTCCCGGGACCTTCTCCCCGCCCGTGGATGAGCCGGTCCTCGATCACCCCGAGGCAGGCGACGTTGACGAGAGGGTTCTCCGCGTAGCAATCCTCGAACACCATCTCCCCGCCGACGGTAGGAACCCCGATCGAGTTCCCGTACGAGGAGATGCCGTGAACCACGCCGTCGATGAGGTAGCGGGTTCTCGGATCGTCCGGCGGTCCGAACCTCAAGGAATCCAAAAGTGCGATCGGCCTGGCCCCCATCGACAGGATGTCTCGTACGATCCCGCCGATGCCCGTCGCCGCGCCGTTGAACGGCTCCACGAACGAAGGATGGTTGTGCGACTCGATCTTCCACGCGACCGCGAGCCCGGGGGCCACCTCGATGATCCCGGCGCCCTCACCGGGGCCAACAAGGATGCGTTCGCCCTCGGTAGGGAGATTCTTCAGATGGTTGCGACTCGACTTGTAAGAGCAGTGTTCGCTCCACATGACCGAGAACATCGCGAGCTCCGTGTAGCTGGGCTCCCTGCCGAGCCGGGCGACGATCTGGTCGAACTCGGCATCGGTCAGCCCGAGCTCCCGGTGGAGCGTCACACCAATGGAGATCAAGAAGCACCCGCAAGTCCGCTAGGGGCTTTGAGCCCAGAAGCCGGTCGCCTCGGCGACCGGCAGAACAAACCGATCCGGTCGAGCACGCTGCCGAGGATCACCTGGCCGTCCTCGCTTCCGAGCAAGGCCTCGCAGGCCCGCTCGGGATGAGGCATCAACCCGAGCACGTTGCCGGATTCGTTGCTGATACCGGCGGCGTCAACGAGGGAACCGTTGGGATTGTCGACGTATCGAAGCACGATCTGTCCGTTCGCGACCATCCGATCTTTGGTCGCGTCGTCGGCGTACCAGTTGCCCTCGAAGTGGTTGATCGGGATCTTGAGAACCTGACCCGGAGTGGCTCGAGCTGTGTACGGGGTGTCTACGTTGTCGACGCGCAACTCCGTCCACGCGCAGATGAACTTGAGCCCGGCGTTCTTGCGTAGTGCTCCGGGGAGCAAACCTGCCTCGCAGAGGATCTGGAACCCGTTGCAGATCCCGAGCAGCAATCCACCGGCGGCGGCGTGAGCCTCGACCGCGGTCATGATCGGAGAGAAACGAGCGAGGGCTCCCGTCCGGAGGTAGTCGCCGTGGGCGAATCCGCCGGGGAGGACGACGAGATCGACCTCTGGAAGGTGCTCCTCGCCGTGCCAGATCATCTCAACCTCTGCGCCGAGGGACCGGAACACGCGCACGCAATCCTGTTCGCAGTTCGAACCAGGGAACTGGACGACGCCGACGCGCGGCTTCACGAGAGCTCCACCTCGAACGACTCGATCACCGTGTTGGCCAGCAACCGGTTGCACATGTCCTCGACCTTGGCGCGGGCCTCATCGATATCGCCGGCGTCGAGCTTCAGCTCGATCCGCTTACCCACGCGCACCTCGCCCACCCCTTCGTAGCCGAGTGCAGGCAGAGCTCGTTCGATCGTCTGACCCTGTGGGTCCGAGATCCCCTCCTTGAGCATCACCTTCACCTCGGCCGTGAACCTCATGTGAGCATCTCCGAGAGAGCTAGGGCGCCGGCGATGAAACCGGCGACCGTCACGGCCAGACACAGACCTCCAACGACGAGACCCGCGGCCGAACGCATAGAACGCGTGTCGGACGCCATCTCGTTCCCTTTGACGAACAGATACAAGGACCACATCACGAGGGCCACCGCGATCGCTATCGAGAACGCCGCCCACGCGGTCGCCAGCGAATCCGCCAGACGCTCGGTGGCGAACGAGCGGGGGCCCACGATCAGGAGGTCGAGTGGAACGAGGATCATGAGCCCGAAAACCTGGGGTAGCCACGACGCGCCCCAGACGATCCTGAGATCGCGCCGGGAGGTCGTCGCGTGAAGAGCCCTGAACGTTGCAGGCCCGATCCGGCCCCACAGGAACATGGCTACCAGCGCGAGCAGGGCACCGAGGACCAGCGCGAGGCCGAGATCGATCCACGAGAAGTCGGTCGCCGCAACCTCACGCTGCCCCGTGAGTCCCCCAACCTTTAGCCAGGTCCCCATCAGCGCGGCGCCACCGAGGGCGGTGAGGACCGTGGGCGCATGGCCCTCGTCCGGAACCACGCCGCCCTGCGCCCGCTCCTCGGCGATCTCGAACGAGGCTTTGAAACCGTCCTCGGGTCGGAGAAGGACCGATCTGAGGGTGAGACCGAGCCGCGTTGAGCCCTCGGTCGTGGTCCGGGTGCTCACGCGGTGACCAGCTCCATCCAACGAGCGAAGGGTTGTTCGGTGATGCGTTCGTAAGCCTCGATGTAACGGGTCCGTGTCGCGGTCACGACCTCGGGCGCGAGATCGGGAGGAGGAGGAGTGTGATCCCATCCGGTCGAGTCGAGCCAGTCCCTGACGAACTGCTTATCGAATGACGGTTGTGGTCCACCGGGGACGTACACGTTCTCGGGCCAGAACCTGCTGGAGTCGGGGGTGAGCGCCTCATCGATCAAGAGCACTTCACCGCCCGCGACTCCGAACTCGAACTTCGTGTCGGCGATGATCACGCCGCGCTCTCTGGCCATCTTCGAGGCGAAACCGTAGAGCTCGAGAGCGAAGGCGCGTGCCCGTTCGTAGTCCGGGCCGACGATCTCGGCGGCGTGGGCTTCGGTGATGTTCTCGTCGTGCCCCGTGGTCGCCTTGGTCGCAGGCGTCACGATGGGCACAGGAAGGGGGTCCGATTCCCGCAGCCCGTCCGGAAGTCGGTGGCCGCATACCTCGCCGCTCAGGGCGTAATCGCGCCATCCGGAACCGGAGAGGTACCCGCGGACCACGAACTCGACGGCGAAGGGCTCGGCCCGGCGACACACCATCGCCCGGCCGGGAAGGTCCTCGACCGGCAGTTCGGGGAGATCGGACGCCTTGACCGAGACGAGGTGGTTCGGACACAGGTGTTCGGTGGCGGTGAACCAATGATGCGAGAGCCCGGTCAGAACCTTGCCCTTGTCGGGGATCGGCTGGGGAAGGATGCAGTCGTACGCGCTGATGCGATCGGTGGTGACGAGGACCAGATCGTCGCCGGAGGAAAAGATCTCGCGCACTTTGCCCGATGCCAGGTGCCGGGCAACTCCCACTTACAGTTCCTCCAGACGGTGGAAGACGGTCTCCAGGTTTCCAAGATAGCGCGAGGCATTGAAGCATCCGTCGATTTCACCGGGATCCAGGTGCGCGGTGACGCCCGGATCTGCCTTCAGCAGGTCAATCAAGGGCTTCTGGTGATCCCAGGCGATCATCGCGTTTCGCTGCACGATCCCGTATGCCTCCTCGCGCTGAAGCGTGCCCTTCGACAGGAGCGCGGTGAGAACGCTCTGGGAGTGCACCAAGCCCATCGAGCTCTCGAGGTTGACGAGCATCCGGCCCTCATCGACCACCATCCCCTCGATCACCCACCGCATCTTGTCGAGCATGTAGTCGAGCAGAAGGCACGCGTCCGCGAACGTGACACGCTCCACCGACGAATGTGAGATGTCTCGCTCATGCCAGAGTGCAACGTTCTCGTAGCCGGTCATCGAGTACGCGCGGAGCAACCGAGCAAGGCCACAGATCCGCTCACAAACGACCGGATTCCTCTTATGCGGCATCGCCGAGGAACCCTTCTGTCCCTCGGCGAACGGCTCCTGAACCTCACGCACCTCGGTCCGCTGGAGATGCCGGATCTCTTGAGCGAAACGCTCGAGCGACGCGCCCGTCGTCGCGATCGCTCCGAGGAGCTCCGCATGACGGTCCCGGGGGATGACCTGCGTCGCCGAGGGTTCGACCGAGAGGCCGAGGCGCTCGCACACGAAGGACTCGACCTCGGGACTCAGCTGCGAGTACGTGCCGACCGCGCCCGAGAGTTTCCCGAACGCAACCTGGTCGCGCGCCCGTCGCAAGCGGTCTCGATCGCGGTTGAGCTCGAAGGTCCATCCCGCGAGCTTCAGCCCGAAGGTCGTCGGCTCGGCATGGACCCCGTGGGTACGTCCGGCCATCAGCGTTTCCTTGTACTCGAAGGCCTTCTTGCGGACCGACTCGGTCAAGAGACCGATGCCCTCGACGAGAAGGTCACCGGCGTCCCTGAGGGCAACCGCATTCGCGGTATCGACGACATCGGAAGAAGTCATCCCGTAATGGATGTGACGGCCGGCCTCGCCGACGTTCTCTCGCACGTTCTCTACGAACGCGACGACGTCGTGGTGGCGAACCGCCTCGATCTCTTCGATCCGTTCGACGTCGAAGGCGGCCTTCGCCTTGATCTCGGTGAGATCCTCGACCGGCACCTCCTCGAACCGGACGCGCGCCTCAACCGCCAGCACCTCGACCTCGAGCCAGCGGGAGAACTTCGCCCTCTCCGAGAAGATCGCCGCCATCTCGTCGCGGCTATAACGTGGGATCACCGACGCATCCTACCGAGGTCGATTTGTTTGGCCGGTCGTCGAGGCGACCGACTCTCGCCGTCCCAAGGCAGAGACCATAAGGACGTTCGGATGGGCGTGCCACGGGAGAGCTCTCCGGGACGGGCCCGACCCTCGAGATCTCGTGGCGCGCCTACGACCTTCCCTGACCAAGGAGGGCCGTGATCCGGTCGATCGCATCGTCTAGCTCGTCTACGGAACCGGCGGTGAGGTTGACGTGGCCGAGCTTCCGTCCCGGGCGCGGCTCCTTGCCGTAGAGATGGACGTGTCCTCCGGCGGCGAGCATGGCGAGTACATCCGGCGTCGTTCCGATGAGGTTCACCATCGCCGCGTGGCCACGAACCGAGGGATCGCCGAGAGGCATCCCGAGGATCCCTCGCAGGTGGTTCTCGAACTGGGAGGTCTCGGCACCGTCGATCGTCCAGTGTCCGGAGTTGTGCACCCGGGGAGCGATCTCGTTACCGAAGAGGACCCCGTCTTTCTCGAACAGTTCGATCGCCAGAACACCCTGGTAGTCGTAGCGCTCGAGGATCGCGCGCGCGTGATGCTCCGCCTGGTCGACAAGGTCCTGCGTGAGGGCGGGGGCCGGGGCGATGGACAGCCGGAGGATGCCGCCGGTGTGGTGGTTCTCGGCCGGCGGATAGAAGGCGATGCTCCCGTCCGCGGTTCGTGCTGCGACGATGGACAGCTCGCGATCGAAATCGATCAACTCCTCGAGGATGCAGGGAGCCCCCCCGAGGTTCTCCCACGCGTGATCCTCTCCGGAATGGTCCGTGAGGCGGACCTGGCCCTTTCCATCGTAACCGCCGCCCCTCGTCTTCAGGATCGAAGGAACCCCGATCTCGGCAACGGCGTCCGCCACCATGCCGTGATCGTCGACCCGCGCGAAACGCGGCGTCGGGATGTCGAGCGACAGGAACAGCTCCTTCTCGGCCAGCCGGTCCTGGGCCACCTCGAGGATGTCGGGAGGGGGATGCACGGGAACCCTCTGTGCGATCCGGCGAGCAGAGGCGGCGGGGACCTGCTCGAACTCATAGGTGACGACCTCGCAACCTTCGAGGAAGCCGTCAAGCGCGATCAGGTCATCGAACGGTGCGGTCACCGACGGAGCCATGTCGCCGGCGGGAGGGTCGACGCCCGGGTCGAGGACGCGGAACGTGAGGCCCAGGGGGTAACCGGCGAGCACGAGCATCCGGCCGAGCTGCCCGCCGCCGAGGATCCCGATCAGAGCTTCGGCTCCCTTGGATCAGGGTCCCCGAGCACAAGGTCGGTCTGGTTCGCCACATGGGCTTCGACGGCTTTCCGGTACTCGGGATGGGCCCGGGCGACGATCCGTGCGGCCAGATGAGCCGCATTGATCGCGCCCGACTTGCCGATGGCGAGCGTGCCGACCGGAACGCCGCCCGGCATCTGCGCGATCGACAGCAACGAATCGAGTCCCTTCAGTGCTTTCGATTCGACCGGGACCCCGAGGACCGGAAGCGTCGTCTTCGACGCGGTCATCCCGGGAAGATGAGCAGCGCCTCCCGCCCCGGCGATGATCACCTCGAGCCCGCGCCCTTCCGCCTCCTCGGCGTACGAGAACAGAAGATCGGGCGTCCGGTGGGCGGACACCACCTTGACCTCATAGGGGATACCGAGAGCGTCGAGCGTGCTTGCCGCGTGCTCCATCGTCGGCCAGTCGGAGCGCGATCCCATGATGATGCCGACGACCGCGCTCATGCCTCGTCCTTCGTCTCTTCGGCCCGTTCGGCTCGGAGGGCGATGTCGGACCGGATGTGTTTGCCATCGAAGTGGATGTCACCCGCGGCCGCGTACGCGCGCGCTCGTGCGTCCTTGAAGGTGTGACCCCGCGCGCTCACGGCCAGAACGCGACCGCCGGCGGTGACCGTGACTCCGTCCTGCATCTCGGTACCGGCGTGGAAGACGTCGACCCCGGGATGCTTGGCGGCGCGCTCGAGGCCCTCGATCGGAAGACCAGTTCGGTAGTGGCCCGGGTAACCGCCGGACGCGAGCACCACCGACACGCACACATCGTCACTCCAACTCAGTCTCGTCCCCGAAAGTTCTCCCGTCGCGCAGGCGAAGCAGACCTCAGCGAGGTCGCTCCCTAGTCTCGGGATCAGCGCTTGCGTTTCCGGGTCGCCGAAGCGCGCGTTGAACTCGATGACCTTCGGGCCTTTGGACGTGAGGGCGAGCCCCGCATAGATCGCGCCCACGAAGGGCTCGCCGCGCGCTGCGATGTGCTTGACCATCGGTTCGATCACCCTGTGCGAGATCTCGTGTGCGAGATCTTCCGAGCACGCGGGCACGGGACTGTAGGAACCCATCCCGCCCGTGTTGGGACCGGCTTCGCCGTCGTACGCGCGCTTGTAGTCCTGAGCAGGTTCACACGGCACCACCGTGACACCGTCGGTGAAAGCGATCAATGACAACTCGGGGCCGTCGAGGAACTCTTCGACCAGCACCCGGCTCCCGGCCTGCCCGAACCGGCCCTCGACGAGGCTCTCCTTGAGCGCCGTGATCGCTCGCGTGCGATCCTCGGTGACGACCACGCCCTTCCCCGCCGCGAGACCATCGGCCTTGATCACGTAGGGGGGACCGAGCTCATCCATGTACGCGGTGGCTGCATCGACCGAATCGAACGTCCGCGCCGCAGCGGTGGGGATATCCGCTTCTTGCATCAGGCGCTTGGCGTGAGCCTTGGAACCCTCGATGCGGGCTGCTGCCTTGGAGGGCCCGAACACCCTCCGCCCGGCTCCCCTCAGGGCGTCCCCGACCCCTGCGACCAGAGGAGCTTCCGGGCCGATCACGACGAGATCTGCGTCGATCTTGCCGGCCAGGTTCACGACCGCGTCAGGGTCCTCCCCATCGAGGTCCAGGGGTTGGGCGATCTGAGCCAGGCCGGGGTTTCCCGGAGCCGCGAACAGCTCGTCCACGGACGCGGAGGCCGACAGCGCCGAGCCCAGGGCACTCTCCCTGCCCCCGGATCCGAGCAGCAGCACCTTCACGCGCCGGCCTCGTGAACCTTGAGGATCTGGTCCCGTTCGGGTCCCACCGACGCGCGGGAGATGGTGGTGGAGACCATGGCCTCGATGCCCTCGAGGAACGCCCGGGCCTCTTTGGGCAGGTCGTCGAGTTCGCGAGCACCCGTGATGTCCTCGGACCAGCCCGCGAACTCCTCGTACACGGGCCGGCACTTGTTGAAGATCGTTTGGTTCGGAGGGAAGTCCTCGTACCGGTCACCCTCGAACTCATACGCGACACACACCTTTATCTTCTCGAACGCCGACAGAACATCGAGCTTGGTGATCACGAGCTCGGTGAGTGTGTTGAGACGGCACGCGTACCTGGCCGCGACGGCATCGAACCAGCCGCAGCGCCGCTTGCGTCCGGTCGTCGTGCCGTACTCGCCTCCGGCCTCTACGAGGATCTCGCCGTCGGCGGGGTCAGCCTCCGACGGAAACGGCCCCGAGCCGACCCGCGTGCAGTACGCCTTCGAGATCCCGATGATCCGGGTGATGTCGCGCGGACCCACCCCGGCCCCCGCACACGCTCCGCCGGAGATCGGATTGGAAGAGGTGACGAACGGATAGGTGCCGTGATCGAGGTCGAGCATCGTCGCCTGGGCGCCCTCGAACAGCACCGATCCGCCGGAGTCGAGTGCGCCTTGGACGAGCGAGTTCGTATCGACGATGTGGGGGGCCAACCTGGTCCCGTAGGCCAGGTACTCCTCGACGATGTCCTGGTGCTCCAACGGAAGCCGGCCGTAGACGCGCGTGAGCAGCAGGTTCTTCTCCTTGAGCGCGACCTCGAGCTTCTCCGAGAAGATCTTCGGGTCAAGGAGATCTTGCGCTCTCAGCCCGATCCGCGCGGCCTTGTCCGCGTACGCCGGACCGATCCCCCGCTTGGTCGTTCCGAGACGGTTCTTACCGAGGCGCCGCTCGGTGACCATGTCGAGCTCGAGGTGGTACGGCATGATCAGATGGGCGTTCCCCGACAACCTCAGTCTCTCGGTTGAGAGACCGCGCTCCGAAAGCGCATCCATCTCCTCGATCAAGACCCGGGGGTTGACGACGACCCCGGGGCCGATCACCGGGGTGCAGTGCTCGTAGAGGATGCCGGTAGGCAGCAGGTGGAGGGCGTAGCGCTCCTCGCCCACGACGACGGTGTGTCCGGCGTTGTTGCCGCCCTGGTAGCGGACCACGACGTCGACATCTCCGCAGAGCAGATCGGTGACCTTGCCCTTGCCCTCATCCCCCCATTGGATGCCGACGAGGGCGATGCCCGCCATTAGTAACTCCTCACCCGGTCGGTCAACGTTCGATGCGGAACTTGATCCTGACGTGGGTCAGGTACTCGCTGATCTCGCCGTCGGAGACGTTGCACGAGGTTTCGAGGATGTCCATGCCGGTGATGCCCCGGATCGTCTTCGACGCTTCCTCGAGCGCCTGTATCGCCGCATCTCGCCACGACTCGCCCGATACGCCGACGAGATCGATCGTCTTGATAACGGCCACCCTGCCACCATCCCTTCTGGGTCTTGGAGGATTCTTCGCCTTGCGGAACGATTGTATCGAGGCGCGCCCTGATGAGCCGGGCAAACCCTGGTTTCAGGACACCAGATTGCATAAGGTCAACCGACAGCTCCCGCTACCCGATCGCAGCATGCGGCCGACGGGGGCCCAGGAGGTGAAGAGTTGGACAAGCTGTCCAAGGGAGAACAGATGGTCGGTGGAGGTTCTGCGCTGCTGCTGATC
>JBKJZQ010000087.1:0-8805 GCA_046715095.1 Actinomycetota bacterium
GTCCTGCGGTGGCACGCGAGGTGCTGATGACCGGGCGCACCTTCACCGGTATCGAGGCGGCTGCGGCCGGTCTCGTCAACCGTTCGGTTCCCGCGGCCGAGTTACCGAAGGAAACTCACGCCTTCGCCGAAGACATCGCGTCGCTGGCACCGCTCTCCGTGCAGGGAGCCAAACGAGCCATCCAGGTGGTCCTCGATTCGACCGGGGACGCGAGCTCGTCATTTCCCGAGGATGCGGCCGAGATCGACCGTCTCGTGGAGGAGGCCTACACGAGCGAGGACCTCGTCGAAGGGATCGGGGCCCTACGAGAGAAGCGGCCCCCGAAGTTCACCGGCAACTAAAGCTCCGCGATCGTGCGGCGTCCGAGGAACCCGTCGGCCGGGGAGTGCCAGTGTGTCACCTGGGGCTCTCCCAGGCGCCAGCAGTAGAGGATGTTTTCGCCTCCGGCGGTCGCGGGAAAGTCCACCAGTCCGGACGCTACGTCCCTAAGGATCACCCTCCACTCCAGCACGCGGCCGAGCAGTTCATCGACACGTTCCATCAGCCGCGCCTGCTCGGCCTTCTTTTCGGCGAGGCCGTTCCCGGCGGCGGCTGCTTCGATCTCGGCGCCCAGGCGCGACGCCCCTTCGACCTTCTCCCGTAGTTCGATGAGAGCGGGGGCCAGGTAGGGGAGTAGTGCGTTGGCTTCGTCGAGGGTGAAGGTTCGTTCGGACATCAGGCCCCCAGTTTTCTCAGGCCGCCAGCTTCTCGAGGGTCCATTCTTCGATTGTGCCACCAGCGACGCGCGCCTGTGCCATCACCGCGCGGCGGTCGAACGGAACCCGGCGATGGACGAAGGTCCAGTCGGTCCCAGTCTGTTCGATGATCAGGTAGGTCGCGAGCTCTCCGTCCATGGGAAAGCCGACGGAGCCCGCGTTGGCGACGATGGTCCCGTCGGCGAGCCTCCGAACGAAGCCCCGGTGCACGTGCCCGTAGACGACGACCGACGCCATGCCCTCGTAGGGCTCGAACTCAAGGGGACCGGCGTCCGGCAAGGGTCCTGCGAAGGGAGACTCCGGGGTTCCGTGGACCATCAGGAGCCCGCCGAGACCCTTGTGGCCGAGCGGAAGGTTGAGCAGCCAGTCCCGATCGGCGACGCTGATGTCGTGGGCGGCCGCGAGCGCCATCAGTCGAACGCGCTCCTCTTCGGTCTCGGCGGTCTGAGGGTCTCCGGTGATCCACACATCGGTGTTGCCCCTCACGGTCGTCCAACCGGCCGAGCGGACCCGCTCGATGCACCGCTCGGCCCAGGGGCCTCCCCAGGCGACGTCTCCGCCGCACCAGATCTCGTCGACGTCCATCTTCTCGATGTCGTTCTCTACGGCGTCGAGCGCCATGAGGTTTCCGTGGATGTCGGAGATAACCGCGATACGCATGCCTCGATGATAGGCGTGGGACGATTCAGCGATGGCAACGCTAGCCGACCGCATCCGAGCGGTCTCCGATCTCTCCTCCGACCAAGCGGAGCATCTCCGAGCGCTCTGTTCCTCGTGGCAGGTGCTCGCCGACCTGTCGTTCTCCGATCTCCTCCTGTACGTGAGGAAGAGAGGGGCCGTCGAGAGGTTCGAGGTCTGCGCGCAGCTCAGGCCGTTCACGTCCCAGACGCTCTATCCCCAGGACATGGTCGGGACGATCGTGACCCAGCCGGAGCAGCCGATCGTGGAACGGGCGTTCAGAGAGGGGCGCATCTGGGCTCAGGATGATCCCGTCCTCGTCGACGGGGTCCCGATCCGGATGGATGCGGTCCCGGTCCGCTATCAGGGCCGGGTTGTTGGGGTCGTGACCAAGGAGGGGAGCCCGGCCACGTCGCGCCGGCCGGGCCGGTTGGAGCAGGTCTATCTCCAGGCCGCCGAGCACGTCTCGGACATGATCTGCGAAGGCCGGTTCCCGTACTCGGGCACCCCGGTGGGAGATTGGCCGAAGGTCGGAGACGGGTTGTGCGTCCTCGATCGGTCGGGTCGCATCTCGTGGGCATCGCCCAACGCCGTGTCCGCCTTCCGTCGTTTCGGCGTGAAGGAGAACATCCTGGACCTGTACCTGGACGACCTGAGGATCGGTCAGACCCCGGTCCGTCACGCGCTCATGTCGCGCGACCTGACCGATGGCGAGCTGTCCCGCGGCGAGAGCCACATCCTTTTGCGTTGTCTTCCGCTCGTTGAGGATGAGGCCGTTGCCGGGGCGTTGGTCCTGGTCCGCGACGTTTCCGAGCTTCGACAGAAGGATCGAGAGATCTCGGTCAAGGATGCGACGATCCGCGAGATCCATCACCGCGTGAAGAACAACCTGCAGACGATAGCGAGCCTGTTGCGCCTCCAGGCGAGACGCCTGCAATCGGAGGAGGGTCGCAACGCGTTGAACGAGAGCGTGCTGCGGATCGGCACCATCGCTCTCGTGCACGAGACGCTGTCGGAGGAACCTTCTGATGTTGCCGAGTTCGCCGACGTCGCCAGGAGGATCGGCTACATGGTCGCCGAAGGCCTCGTGCTCCCGGAGCGCACGATCTCGCTCACGGTCACCGGGAAGACGGGGCGGCTCGAGGCCGACCTCGCCACGCCGCTCGCGGTGACCGTAACCGAGCTGCTCCAGAACTCGATCGAGCACGCCTTTCCCGAGGAGGCGTCCGGTTCGGTCTCGATCGACCTCGCCCGCGACCAGGGAGATGTGGTCGTGACCGTGAGGGATGACGGGGTCGGGATCCCCGACGGCTCGCTCGAAAGCGCCCGCCTCGGTCTGCAGATCGTGAGGACGCTGATCGCCGAGCTGGGCGGGACCTTCACGATCAGCGCCGACGGGGGGACCGTCGCCGTGGTGAGGGTGCCGGCCAAGGAACGTGCCCCCGGATAACGTCCGTCACAAAACCGTCCGGCCCCAGCCCGGACCTCTATGATACGAACATACGTTCGGAGAGATCCGATTCGGAAATCGATTCGGAAAGGCTGGAGGGACCGGGTGGCGGAACAGCTGGTGGAAACGTGGCGCGCGGGGCTCAATCCCGAGCAAGAGCGCGCCGCCACCCACCCAGGTGGGCCACTCCTCATCGTGGCGGGGGCAGGGACCGGTAAGACCAAGACGCTCGCCTGCCGGGTCGCCCATCTGATCGGCACCGGCGTTCCCGCCGAGCGCATCCTGCTCCTTACGTTCACGAGACGAGCCGCCGCCGAGATGCTGAAGCGCGCCGGACAGATGACAGGTGGTGCCGCCGCGGCGCAGGTCTGGGGTGGGACCTTCCACGCGGTCTCCAACCGGCTCCTGAGGATGCACGGCCGCGCTCTCGGTCTCGACGCGAACTTCACGGTGATGGATCACGCCGACGGTGCCGACCTCATGGACCTGATCCGCGACGAGGGTGGGTACGCCAAAGGCAAGAAGCGCTTCCCCAAGAAGGACACGCTCGCGGCGATCTACTCGCGCGCGGTTAACTCGGGGGAGAAGCTCGTCGATGTCCTCGAGCGGCACTTCCCGTGGTGCAAGCCCGAGGTCGAGGGTGTTCGCGAGATCCTCTCTGCCTACGTCGAGCGCAAGCGCGGCGCCGGCGTGCTCGACTACGACGACCTGCTGCTGTTCTGGAAGGCGCTCGCCGAAGCGCCCGGGGTCGGCGAGTTGGTCGCCGAGCGGTTCGATCACATCCTGGTCGACGAATACCAGGACACCAACCATCTGCAGTCGGACGTCCTCAGGGCGATGCGGAAGACCAACAGCAACATCACCGTGGTCGGTGACGACGCCCAGGCGATCTATTCGTTCCGCGCCGCGAGCATCGACAACATCTTGTCGTTTCCCGACCATTTCCCGGGAGCCGAGATCGTCAGGCTCGAACGCAACTACCGTTCGACCGCCGAGATCCTCGCGACCTCGAACGCGGTCGTAGCCGAGTCTTCACTCGGCTACGGGAAGGCGTTGTGGACCGAGCGCACCGATGGACGCAGGCCGGCCCTGATCGATTGCCTCGACGAGGAGCAACAGACCCATCAGGTGTGCGAGCGCGTTCTCGAACACCGCGAGCGAGGCGTCGCGCTCAAGTCGCAGGCGGTCCTGTTCCGAGCAGGTCATCACTCGGCGCTCCTCGAGATCGAGCTCACGCGACGCAACATCCCGTTCGTGAAGTATGGGGGCCTGAAGTTCGTGGAGTCCGCCCATGTGAAGGACGTGGTCGCGTTCCTGCGGATCCTCGAGAACCCCCGGGACGAGCTCGGCTGGTGGCGAGTGTTCAACCTCCTCGACGGGGTCGGCCCGGCGACGGCGCGAGCCCTCATGACGGCGATCGGCGTCACGTCCGAGTCCTCGGATATCTCGCCCCTGGTGCGTTTCGCCCAGGACCTTCCGAGCCCAGGTGGAGCGCAGCGCGAGCAGGTCGCCGCACTCGCTGCCACGCTGTCGGAGTGCGCACAGGAGTCCCCCGCGCTGCCGGTGGCCGGCCAGATCGAGGTTATCCGGCGGTTCTACGAGCCGATCGTTCACCGCCGCTACGAGGCTCCCCACGCCCGGATCCGGGACCTCGAGCAGCTGGAGGCACTCGCCTCGTCATCCAAGTCCCGGGAGCGCTTCGTGGTCGACCTGACCCTCGACCCACCGGCTTCGACCCAGGACCTCGCCGGGCCCCCGCTGCTCGACGAGGACTTCCTGATCCTCTCAACCGTGCACTCGGCCAAGGGTGGGGAGTGGGACGTCGTTCATGTCCTGCACGCGGCCGACGGGATGATCCCGTCCGACATGGCGACCGGGGACGCCGATGAGATCGAGGAAGAGCGCCGTCTCTTCTACGTTGCTCTCACGAGGGCGAAGAACGACCTCTACGTCTACTTCCCGCTGCGCTACTACCACCGCCCCCGAGGCCTCGACGACGCGCACGGCTACGCGCAGCTCACGCGGTTCATCACCGAGGAAGTCAAGGAGACCTTCGATCTACGTCCAGCCTTCACGGGCCCCCCTGAGGATGACGCGCGCTTCGACCACACACCGGTCGCGCAGGTAACGAAGTACCTGAGCGACCTGTTCCCGATCTAGTGCACTAGTCGTTCGCCGCGGCGAAGTCGAGGGCGTGTCCCCGGACCACCGCACCTTCCAGGATCGAGAAGTTGAGCGACTGGAAGTCGACCGCGTTGGTCATCAGCGTGCACGGTGAGACCTCACCCTGGTCCAGTTCGGTGGGGATCCCTTCGACGCAGTCTTGGTAGTGATGGTGCGCACCCATCAGGTGGCCGATCTCGTGCGCGGCGATCTTCGAGGTAGCCGCGTAGTAGAAGGTGAGCGGACCCGCTTCGAGGTTCTCGTACGACGAGATCTCGCCGACCGCGAAGGCGTGCTTGTTGTAGCGGACTCCGCCGATGCAGTCCGCCTGGCCGGCGACCGCGTTGCCGATGCCCGGGGCGGTCATGTCGAGGTCGGTGAGGACGTATACGACATCGAAGCCACGGGGCCTGGTCCCGCCGAACTGTTCCTTGGAGAGATCGATGATCGATTGCGAGTCGACGGTCCTGGCGCGCGCTGAACCGTCCGCCTCGAGCGGCTGGAGAAGGCCCCATCTCTTGAAGTTGAGCGTTATTCCGAGAGGCGCGTAGGAGGTTCGGGCCTTGCCGAGGGACTCCTTCGCCCGCCCGACCAGGTACTTGAACTCGCGACGAGCCTTGCGGGCCAGCTTGCGGTCGCCCGAAAGCTCAGCCTCGCGCTGCATGGTCGCCACCTCGGAGCCTTCCTTGAAGTCGAGCAACACGTAAACGTCGAGGGAGACCTCCCGACCGTCATCGCTTCCCGGAAGCGCGTAGGACGCGGGAACGAACTCTTCGCAGTCCGGGGTCTTGGCCGCGTCGACGATGCGAGTGGTGTCGGGTGATACGCCGGCGCTTGCGGAGGGGATGCTCGAACTCAGCAGACCGGTGAGCATCAGGGCGATGAACGGACTTCTCTTCTTCAAGGGGGCCTCCCGGGTCGTGCCCTGTTTGGAGAGGTTCGCCCCGGTGCTGCAGAGTCCTGCAAGCGCCTGATACGGCACTAGTCCTCGAAAGCTCCGCGCAGCCGGGCGAGCGTGTGGTTCAGGAGGCGCGATACGTGCATCTGGGAGATGCCCAGCTTGTCGGCGATCTCGGACTGGGTCAGGCCCTTGTAGAAGCGCAGGAAGAGGATGCGCTGCTCGCGCTCGGGGAGCTTCGAGACCTCGGGGGCGAGTGAGGCCCAATACTCGAGGTTCTCGATCTGCTCGTCCTCGCTGCCCATCTTGTCGGCGAAGGTCGAGGACCCTTCGTCGTCGGAGTCGAGCGGCGCGTCCAGGGAGCTGAAGTTGTAGGCGTTAGCGATCTCGAGGCCCTCAAGTACCTGCTCCTCGGAGTGCCCGGTGGCCTTCGCCAGCTCCGCCACGGTCGGTGAATGCCCGAGGTCCTGTCCGAGCAGGCTGATCATCTTCGTCAGCTCGAGATGCAGCTCCTGCAAGCGGCGCGGGACGCGGACCGCCCAACCCTTGTCGCGGAAGTGTCGCTTGAGCTCGCCCACGACCGTCGGCGTCGCGTAGGTGGAGAACTCGACCTCGCGATCGAGGTCGAAGCGCTCGATCGCCTTGAGGAGGCCGATCATCCCGACCTGGGTGAGGTCCTCGAGCGGTTCGCCCCGGTTCTTGAAGCGGCGGGCGAGGAATTCGACCAGGCCGATGTACTGATCGACGAGCTTCTCGCGCAGGGAGACGCGCGTCTCTTCATCCGGGGCCGTTCGGTATTCGACGAACAGGGCCCGGGCTTCTTCTTTGCTGAGGGATCCTCGTTCGGTCACGACTGCTTGTTCTTGGTGAACGAGAAACTGGGGAGCCCGTCGTTGAGCTCCAGGACCGCATCGTCCGCGACCGTCTTGAGGATCTGTCGCGAGAGCTCGGTCAGTTCGGTTCGGATCTTGTCGCCGGGGGCGAACTTACCCGTGCCTTTGATCTCGATGCGGTCGCTCTCGACGCCGAACTCGATCTCGAGAGTGCCTTCCCTGCCTTGAGTTCCGGTCAGGTATGCCGCGAGCTCATCCACCGCGATCTTGAGATCTTCGATCTCGTCGATGGTGAATGTGAGACGGGACGCGAGTCCTGCTGCTATCAACCTGACTACCTGCAGATACTGCGGTGACGCGGGGATGCTTATCGAGACCTTGTCCAAGAGCCTTCTCTCTACGATGCGGATGCGCGCTTGGCGCTCTTCTTCTTAGGGCTCTTGGTCGAACCCTCTTTCTTCTTCTTGGCGTCGGCGACCGAGGCCTTAAGCGCCTCCATCAGGTCGACGACCTTGGTCGGTTCCTCTTCGGCCTCCGCAACGACGGTCACTTCCTCGCCCTCGACCTTCTGGTTGATCAGGGTCTCGAGCCGCTCGCGGTAGTCATCGACGAAGGCAGCGGGATCGAAGTCGGTGGACAGCTGCTGGATCAACTGGCGCGCCATCTTCACCTCCTGATCCCGAACCTCGACCTCTTTGTCGAGATCCTCGAACACGGGCTGGCGGATCTCGTCCGGCCAGTGCATCGTTTCGAGCACGAAGACATCGTCCTTGATGCGGATGGTGGCCAGGTGCTCCTTCTCGCGCAGAGCGACCTTGGCGATACCGACTTGACCTTCCGCCTCGAGCGCCTGCTGGAGGAGCCGGTATGCCTTAAGCCCGGACGGCTCCGGCACCACGTAGTAGGTGCGGTTGTAGTAGATCGGGTCGATCTCCTCGAGCGGCACGAAGTTGACGACATCGATCGCTCTGATCGAGTCCACGTCGAGGGACTTCAGCTCGTCGTCGGTGAACGTGACGTAGTGGTCCTTCGAGTACTCGTAGCCCTTGACGATCTCGTCCCAGGCGACCTCCTTGCCACAGACGGCACAGACCCGCTGGAACTTGATCCGGCCTCCATCCTCACCGTGGAGCATGTTGAACCGGAGGCTCTTCTCCTCGACCGCCGAATACAGACGGACCGGGATGTTCACGAGCCCGAACGTGACGGCGCCCTTCCATAGCGCTTTCATGGCACTGATTGTACGTGGATGCTCGCGTGAGGCCCTGCGGCTACGTAGAGTGGCCGGAGCAGGGGGCGAGGCCGCTCCCCATGCCTCTCGCCCTCCTATACCGGACGTCCCCAGAGGGGTTCGCTCGCCAGCTCGAGGATTGGGCGACGGAGGCCGGGCCGGCTTAGGTGGCGAACGCGGCTATCGCGATCGCGATCAGCAGGACCTCGTACAGGGCGGTGAAGCCGTAGTCGATCGTCCCGGGTCGTCCCGGGATCAGGACCGCTAGGACCCAGACCGGCATGACGATCAGCGCGAACAGACCCGCGTAGACCAACCCCATCCACCGAGCCCATCCGATGCCGGCCGCCACCGCGATCGCGAGCGATACCAGAAGCGCACCGAGGATCCCTTGCCCGATCACGTCTTCGGATGGTCCTCCCCTGGCCTTCCACCGGTACACCCGGTAGCCGAACCCCACCAGCGCGTTCGCGATCAGAAGGGCGGCGAGGGCCGTTGACGTGTTCATGGCTGAACAAGATAGCCTCGATGCGATGCCACAAGGAAAGAACACCAAGAAGAGAAAGAAGTCGGGCGGGGCGGAAGCTGCCGAGAGAAAGAGGCAGCGACTCGAAGAGCGGCGTCAGCAGAAAGCCGAGGCCCTCGCCCGCCAGAGGAAAGCGGCCGCGCGAGCGCGGGCGGTGCGCTCCGTCGCACTGATCGCGCTGGCAGGCGTCGCGGTCTGGTTCTTCTTCCTGAGGTCCTCGACGCCGGATGAGATCAACGGTCACGCGATCACCGGCTTCAGCGGCGCCGGC
>JBKJZQ010000088.1:0-15344 GCA_046715095.1 Actinomycetota bacterium
CTCATGCGGAACCTCGACGCCGGCGACCTCATTGATCCGCTCCGCGAACTTCTCGGCGAACTCGGCCTCGTGGATCCGTCCGGTCTCGAAATCGATCACCAGCTGATCGGCACCGCCCGAATACGCCACCAGCGCCACACGGACGAGATCCTGTAGCTCTATCCCGATGTCCGCGGCGAAGGCGATCATCGCTTCCTGCAGGGGCGTTGTAAGCACGCCCCCGAAGTCGACGATGAGTGCTTCGAAGGTGGACTCCGTCACCGGTAGTTCGTGAACTGCAAGGGCAAGCCGAAGTCATGCTCTTTGATCTCGGCGATGATGTCTTGAAGCTCGTCCCTTGACTTGGACGACACCCTGACCTGTTCCCCCTGGATCGATGCCTGGGACTTCTTGTGGTTGTCCTTGACGAACTTCACGATCTCGCGGGCTTTCTCTGTAGAGATGCCCTGCTGAAGCTTCAGGGTCTGGCGCGCCGTACCGCCCGCGGCCGGCTCGATGTTCCCGTGGCTGAGGGCTTTGGGAGCGATCTTCCTCTTGACGAGCTTCTCCTCGAGAACCTTGACCACGTCCTTCACCTTCTGATCGGTGTTGGACTTCACCGTGATCGCGTCGGACTCACCTTCCTTGGTGAGCTCGACGCTCGAACCGGTGTTCTTGAAGTCGAAGCGTTGCCCGATCTCGCGCGCTGCCTGGTCCACGGCGTTGCGGATCTCCTGCATGTCTACTTCGGATACGACGTCGAAAGAAGAGTCTTTGGCCATGGGGGGAGGTTACCGGATGACGAGATCGATGATCAGCGGATGAACGTGCGCAGCAACGGCATCAGCTCGGTGATCCGCTCCTTGTTCAGGTAAGCGTCCGCCCAGTCCGGCTGCTGGTCGAGGATTGCCGAGAAGGCGACGATCCTGCTCTTGGGGGCGATCTCCCTGATCATCGCCGCGGTTCCTTCGCCGTTCAGCCCGGGGAGCATGTAGTCGAGGATCACGAACTCTGGTTTGTGTTTTTCGGCGAGCGCCCAGGCCTCGACGCCGTTGGCGGCTTCCGCGACGACCGCCATGCCTTCGGTTTCGCACAGGACCCGCAGGACGTGCCTGATCTCCTCATCGTCATCCACGATGAGAACCGTGCTCGCACCCTGGTTTCCTCCGTCATCGCTCATCGATGTCACCCTCTAGGAGTAAGCGCTCATTGTCCAGACATCAGAGGAAGATCGCCAAACGTCACTCTTCGAGGGGGTACAGGGCGGCCGCCTCCTCGAGATGCATCCCGGGCGGATCGGGCGGCGCTTCCCCCGTGACGGGGGAGATGAAGTCGCCGAACCAAGCGCCCCAGCGCCCCTCGGCCTTTGCTTCGAAGAACTGGGTGCTGACGAAGTCCGCGAAGAGCTTGTCCTCGAGAGCGGTCATCGCCCCGTAGCCCACGGCGTTGATCTCCTCCCCGACGAGGGCGGGGAGGCCCTCCCCGGGCGCCATCTGTGCCAGGAGGCGGATATCCGGGGCAACCATCGCATCGACCTCGGGGCAGCCGGCCAGATCGGCGACCTCGGTCACCTCTGAAGCGTCGGGTTGCAGACGTTCGACCGGGATCCCAGTGATGTCGTCGATCGATTGGCAGACCTTCTTGCCGGCAAGGTCGGCGACCTCTTTGACCCCGCCGTCGAAGCTCAGAACCCGCTCGCGCGAGATCCAGTAGGGGTCGGTGAAGGCGTTCTTCGTGATGGCCTTCTCGGTGATCGGCCGCAGCGGGAAGGCAAGGTCGACGGCGCCCGAATCGACCATCGCACTCAGTTCCTTGTCGGTGCCCGAACGGAAATCGACGTCCACGCCCAGCGAGCCGGCGACCTCTTTGCCGAGCTCGACCGTGAAGCCCTGCGCCTCGTCACCGCTCCCCGCTGCGAAGGGACCGGCATCAATGGGGATGCCAACCCGTAGCACCCCTTCCTCCTGGACCCGGCCCATGTCCGTGAGGACGGGATCGAAATCGACGACCTCGTCGTTGTCCGGAACGGGAGGGACGCAAGCCGAAGCCGCCAGAACGAGCGCAGCGACACCTAGAGAGAGTCTTCGGGGCATCGGATGAGGCTACCTGTTAGAGGTAGCCGAGGCTTTCGAGCCGCTTGCGGATCGCCTCGATCTCCGAGGCCGAGAGCGGCTCGACATCGGTGCCGGCCGAGGCGGGAGCCGGGCCGCCGGTGCCGGGCAGAGGAGCACCTCGTTCGTGATGCGAGACGAGGTCTCTCAGAACGTAGACCGCGAACTCCGTCACCGAGTGGAATCCCGACCCGTCGATGACGACCTTGAGCCGCTCGTAGAGAGGACGCGGGATCTTGAGGGTGACCTGAGGATCGCTCGAAGGCCCGGCGGGAGAAGGGGGAGTGCTCATCGAGGAGTGTTTAACACTCCTATGGGAGTGCAGCAAGTACCGGGTCGGTCCCTGCTAGTTGCCGCAGGCGGGCATGTCGAGGGTCGTGCCCGGGTCGGTCTTGCCTACGAAGATGACCGAGACCCAGATCTTGTTCCCGTCCTTCTGAACCCCTACGCCGACGTGGCGATAGCCGGGGTCGATGATGTTGAGGAAGTGCCCTTTGGAAGCGAGGAACGCGGCGTGAAGCGGTTTGACCCCGGAGCCGTACCCGACGTTCTCGCCCAGGACCTGCCATCCGGTGATGCGGCGCCCCAGGCCGATCGTGTGGAAGAGGCGGTCCTTCCTGAGCATCACGCCGGAGTGCTTCCTGGCCGCGTGCGAGAGCTCAGGGTCGAGGCGCAGACGGTGGAGTGACGACCCCTTTCGGGTGTCGTTGATGAGCCTTTGGAAGCGCTTCTCGGACTGCTTGGCCGACCAACAGGCCTTCGAGACCGCAGGGGCTGAAGCCGTGCCGCCCAGCGCCAGCAGGACGACGAGGGAAAGGCCTATTCTGGTAAATCTTGCCATACCGTGGCTATCGGACGGAGGAAGGCGGTACTTGAGAACCGCTTGGCGCTAGGGGCCCAGGAGACCTCCGTCTAGAGGGTTGGGGGGCCGAACAGCCGGGCGGCGCGGTGGCGGATCGACCGTTCGACCTCGGCGGCCTGGCGGTCGTCGATCTTCGTCCCCCACGGCGTGCGAACGTAGAAAACATCGACCACCCGCTCGCCCAGGGTGTCGATCTTGGCCACGTGGATATCGAGGTCGAGGTCGCTGAGGCCCGCCGTGGTCGCATACAGGAGGCCGAGCGCGTCCGGGGCCCTGACCTCGATGACCGTGGAATGCGACGCTTCGTCCTGGAGGACCCTGACCTCGGGGTCTATGGGCAGGGCGGGCCGGTAGTCGGCCGCTTTCCGTTCTAGATGGGCGTCCAGCGCGAGCCTCCCCGAGTAAACCGCCCCGAGCGTCTCGAGGATGTCGTCCCACGACGATCCGTGCTCTTTGAGGACGAACCGTTCGAGCGCCATGCCCGCCGTGGTCGAGAACGCCTGTGCGGAGAGCACCGAGACGCGATAGAGGTCGAGAACGCCTGCCGTCCTCGCGAGCGTGCCGGGGCGATCGGGCACGCATACGGTGAGGAGCACGCGCCCACTCAGCTCCTCCTCTCCGATCCGCGTTCTGATCTCGCCGGGTCCCAGGGGCTCGGACAACATGCGGACCTCGTCGGAGATGTTCTCGATCGGAGCGGAGTCAAGATACGAGGGAGGCAGCGTCGAAAGGATCGCTTCTGCGCGGCCGGTCACCGAGGGTTCCAGCGCTTCTATCTCCCTTGCCTTCACGGTCACGTCCACCCGGACGGGGATTTCCCCGGTCTCAAGTGCGACAAGAACCTTCCGGTAGAGAGAGGCCACGAGAGCCGCTTTCCAGTCGGTCCATGCCTCCGGACCCGTCGCCCGCCCATCGGCCGCAGCCAGGATGTAGAGGAGCTTCAGCGTCCTGGGCGATCCGACGCGGTCGGCGACCGCGGAGACGACCGCACCGTCGTCGATGTCCCGGCGCGTGGCGGTGTCCGGCAACAGCAGGTGCAGCAGTACCGATCGTGAGACCTCTTGGACGTCGTCTTCGGGGAGTCCCATCCGGCGACACGCGGCGCCGGCGGACAGAGAACCGACCTCTGAATGGTCCTCTCCCGAACCCTTGCCGATGTCGTGCAACAGAGCTGCCAGGAAGAGCGTGTCGAGGTCCCCGGATTCCTCGGCGGCAGCCTTGGCCACGGGATCCCCGTCGATCACGCGGCCGACCTCGGCGACGGCGATGAACGAGTGACCGTCGACGGTGTACCGGTGGTAGAGGTCGTGTTGAGCCCGGCCTCTGATCCGCTCCCATTCGGGGATCAGCGCGACGAGCCCTCCGGTGTGATCGAGGAGCTCGAGCGCGGAGGGAGCATGACGTCCCCGGAGGAGCGCGAGGAACGGCTCCAAGCACTCGGGCCAGGCTCCCGGATCCACCTTCGACATCGCCCGCTCGGCCGCCCCGATCGCGCCCGGGGAGACGTCCTTCCCGGAAGCAGCGTGCTCGGCCAGGAGCCACATCACCGTTCCGGGCCCCGGCGGTTCCGAGAGCGTGAGGACCCCTTCATCCAGAGCCACCCCGTGCCCGAGCGAGCTGAGCGTCCCGCTCCTTCTTGGTCCACCGGTCGCGGGAGAGCCCGCGCTCCTCAGCGCGTGACGCGTGATGTGCTCCACGTCGCGCGCCCTGGAGTGCAAGCCGCTCATGAGCCGGTCGGTTCCCTCGCTCCCTCCAAGGCCCAGACGCTTCGCAACGCGTGGCTGCAGATCGAGACGCATCACATCAGTCTTGTGGACGACCTCCGCATGTAACGCTTCGCGCACCGCACCGAGGTACTCGGCCGCGGCATCGAGACGCGGATCGTTCGTTCGCTCGCGCGTGATCGCCGCTATCCACGTGAGCGAGTGGAGATCACGGAAGCCCCCGATGTCCTCCTTCAGATCGGGGGCCAGCGACCAGCCGGCGCGCTCGACGCGCGCGTGACGTCCGGCTACCTCCGCCATGATCCTGCCCACCAACCTCCTCGAGTCCCGCGCTACCCACCGGTCTCGACGGTCGATCAATTCATCGTAGAGATTCCGGTCTCCGCCGATGAACCGGGAGGTCAAGAGCGCCGTTGCCGCGTGGAGATCTTTCGATGCCTTGTCGATGGCCTCCTTGGCGGTCCTGACCGCGTGTCCCACCTGCCAGTTGGCGTCCCACAGCGGGTAGAGGAGTCCCCTGACGGTCGCAGGAGTGACGCGCGAACGGGGCGCCGCGACGAACAGGAGATCGATGTCGGAATGTGGCCATAGCTCGCCGCGGCCGTACCCTCCAACCGCCGCGACGCCGATGCCCGCGTCCCCCATCGTGGCTCCGATGAGGTCCGCGAGCACGGCGTCGAGATCGGTCGAGCGAGTCCGCGCGGGGAGATTCCCGTCTTGAAGGGAGGCGCTCCGCGCGGCTCGGAGCTCAGAGAGCGTCGGGACCCCGTTCACCCGTACGGATGCGGATGACCTGCTCCGCAGGGATGACCCAGATCTTGCCGTCGCCGATGGACTGCGTCGATGCTCCCGTCTTTATGGCTTTGATGACCTCATCCACGCGGTCGTCATCGACCACGATCTCGAGACGGACCTTGGGCGAGAAGTCGACCTGGTACTCGGCTCCCCTGTAGACCTCGGTATGACCCTTCTGCCGCCCGAAGCCGCGGACGTCGGTGACGGTCATACCCTGGATGCCGACACCTTCGAGCGTTTCCTTGACGTCCTCCAACTTGAACGGCTTGATCACCGCAACGACGACTTTCATCGGGCGTCACTTCCTTCCTTGATCGCCACCGGAGTCGGAGCGGCTTCGGCCGTGTGCGACGTGCCCCCGACCAAGCTTCCGGATTCCGAGAACGAATACCCCGCCTCCGAGTGTTGTGACAGGTCGATCCCGACGACCTCTTCCTCGGGGGTAACCCGCAGGCCGATGGTTGCGTCAACCAGTTTCAAGAGCGCGTAGCTGACGACGAACGAGAAGGCGAGCGTTGCCCCAACGGCGATGAACTGCTTACCGAGGAGAGTGAGTCCTCCACCCGAGAGAAGCCCGTCGGCCCCTGCACCGTTCACCGCGAGATCGGCGAATACGCCCGTGAGGAGCGCTCCGACGATGCCACCCACGAGGTGCACGCCAACGACGTCGAGCGAGTCGTCGTATCCGAGGCGGAACTTGAGACCCACCGCCCATGCGCACACGACTCCGCCGATCAGACCGATAGCGATCGCCGGCAGTGGGGTGACGAACCCGGCCGCAGGAGTGATGGCAACGAGACCGGCCACCGCACCCGAGGCGACCCCGAGCGTGGTTGAACGTCCTTCCTTGCGGAGATCCATCAAGGCCCAACCGCAGGCTCCCGCAGCCGCTCCAAGGTTCGTCGCGAGGAACGCCGATGCGGCCAGCCCGTTGGCGCCCAGTGCACTACCGGCGTTGAAGCCGAACCAGCCGAACCACAGGATCCCCGTTCCCAGAACGGTCATCGTCAGGTTGTGGGGGATGAAAGCCTGTTGTCCGAACCCCTTGCGCTTGCCGATCACGAGTACGGCTGCCAGAGCCGCGACGCCGGCATTGATGTGGACGACGGTTCCCCCGGCGAAATCGAGAGCGCCGAGCTCCCGGATCCATCCTCCCGGTGCCCAGACCCAGTGAGCGAGCGGCGAATAGACGACGATCAACCATAGGGCGGTGAACACGACGAATCCCGAGAACTTCATCCGTTCGGCGAACGCGCCGGTGATCAGAGCAGGAGTGATGATCGCGAACATCATCTGGAAGGTCGCGAACGACACGTGAGGGATCGTGGCGGCGAGCGCTTCGTTCGGTACCGCGCCGACGTCCTTGAAGCCGATGAAGTCGAGTTTCCCGATCAGGCCCCCGACATCGGGGCCGAACGCCAGCGTGTAGCCGATGAGCACCCACAAGACCGACACCAGTCCGAGCGCAAAGATGCTCTGCATGATCGTCCCGAGCACGTTCTTTGATCTGACCATGCCGCCGTAGAACAATGCGAGCCCCGGGGTCATGAACATCACCATCGCGGATGCGACGAGAACGAAAGCGGTATCTCCGGTATCCATCTCATCTCCCTGGCTCAGTGACCGACGGGTATCAGAGTGGGCGGATTCTGTTTCCGGTGTGTTTCAAGGCAGTTTCCTGCCAGTTAATCCGCGCACCAACTCTTCTACAGGGCTGAGGCAGCGGCGTCGTCGAGCAGGAAGACCGGATCGTGCAGGAGATGGACCGGACATGCCTCGACCGGTTCGTCAGAGCGAAGGGCGCGCCGGACCGCGGCGGCCTTCTCCGAGCCGGTGACGATCACGAAGGTCTGCCCCGCTTTGATGAGAGCCGGCGGGGTGAGCGTGATCCCCCGCATCCCGTCGGGCCGGTCGACGGCCACTACGAGACGTTCGGTCTCGCTCAGCCCCGGTGACCCGGGGAACAGCGCGGCGATGTGGCAGTCGGATCCCATCCCGAGTATCTGGATACGGATCCCGCGCTCCACCGGTTCCGCTATCTCGGCCTCGTAGGCCGCCGCGGCTATCTCGGGGTCGTCCTCACCTCGCATGCGGAGCACGTTGCGAACGCCTGCAGGCTCGAAGAGCGCCTGGGCGGCCATCCGGTAGTTGCTGGCGTCGTCGGTCGGGGGGACCGCCCGCTCGTCCGAGAACAGGATCTCCTGCGCATCCCAGTCGATCTTCAGCGGCGCGAGAGCTTCGTACACCGCGGCCGCGGTGCCGCCCCCGGTGATGATGATCGGCCCCGGCGTGAGGGCGTCCGCGATCACCCCGGCGACCGCCGCGGCGTACTCACCCGACGGGAAGACCTTGACCGCGGCGTTCAGGCCCACACCTCGTCGAGGAAGTCGGCGATCCGGTCGGACAGCCGGTTCGGCGGGAAGCGCAGCTCGAGGAAGGAATTGGAGCGCATCAACTCGTGGTTCGGGAGCTCCCGGGCCAGGGCTTCGACGTCGCTGAAGGGATGAAGCAGGTCGTTCGGGTGACCCATGATCAGCGCGGGGATGTCGAGCTTGTGGCGGTCGTCGGGATGGGGGGCGAGACGACCGGTCAGCAGCCCGTGGAGCACCGCGGCCGACGGAACCGGCTCGCGCGACAACAGCTCGAGGAGGATGTCGGGGTACAGCCCGATGCCGCGCGGGATCCGTCTCATCAGTCGTGCCGCGGCGCCGATCAAAGGTGCACCTTGCGCGTAGCCGACCGTGAGCGGCAGGAAGAGCATCGCCGCGACCGGGGCGGCTCGCTCGAGCACGGGCATCTCGAGGAACATCGCCCGGGTCCGCCCGGGAGACCGATTGGCGACCTCGAGGGTGACGTTTGCCCCCAGCGAGGTCCCACCAACGACCGCCTCCTCGATCCCGAGGTGGTCCATGAGCGCGAGGACCTGACGTCCGAAGACCTCCATCGAATAGTGCCGGGAGTGAGGCGGCTTGTCGCTTTCCCCGTGGCCCAGGAGATCGATAAGCACGACCCGGTTCCCCCGCTCGGCAAGGGCGTCGGCCAGCGGATAATGATGTGTGCGAGCGAACAGCAGGCCGTGTATCAGGATGAACGGCCGGTCGTGGCCGGCTCGGCCGTGACCCCGCTCCTCGAACGCGATCTCGAACCCGTCGAACGAGAAGCTAGTCAAGGTTCAGCTCGTGTTTGAGGATCTTCCCGGTGGAGGTGCGGGGCAACTCGGTCATGACCTTCACCCGCCGGGGGACCTTGTATGACGCGACCTCCGACTTGCAGTGAGCGATGACCTTCTCTTCGGTCGTATCTCCGGCGACGTAGGCAACGAGGACCCGTCCGAGATCGGGATCGCCCGCGCCCGTGACCGCCGCGTCGGTCACTCCGGGGAGGCTCTCGATCACCTCTTCGATCTCGATCGGATAGACGTTTTCGCCCCCCACAACGACCATGTCGTCAGCGCGGCCCTCGACGAAGAGGTAACCGCGTTCGTCGACGCGTCCGAGGTCGCCGGTCGAGATGTAGCCGTCGACGAACGGCCGGTTGTCTCCTGAGGTGTAGCCCTCGAAGATCATCTCCGATTTCACGTGAATCTCGCCGACCTCTCCGGTTGGGAGTTCCTCGCCGTCCGTCGACAGAAGCAGTATCTCGGTCCCCGGGACGGGCCGGCCCACGGTTCTCGGTTCCTCGGCCATGTCCTCGGGCGTGGCGATCGCAACCCAGCCGGCCTCGGTCGATCCGTAGAGGTCGTACAGAACCGGGCCGAAGACCTCTGCAGCGGCGGCGCGCAGGTCGGGTGACAGCGCCGAACCACTGGCCATCACCAGTCGTAGATGGCTCAGGTCGTAACGGTCCCGGACCTCTTCACCCTGTTCGACGATCCGTTTGATCATCACCGGGACGAACGACGCCGCGGTCGCGTGGTGCTCTTCGATCAGCCGGAGCGAGTCCTCGGGATCGAACCGCTCGGGAAGGACGAGCGTCGCACCCAGCGCGGTCGCCATCGTGAAGGTGAGGAGACCGAACGAGTGGAACAGGGGAGCGGGACAGTAGATGACGTCTTCTCTCCGGTAGGGAACGACCGAGAGGACCTCCGCCATGCGCCCGAGGCCGGATGAAGCCGCGTCGCGTTGCGCGCCCTTCGGTGTCCCCGTGGTGCCGGACGTGTGGATGATGATCTTGGCCGAGCCACGGCGGCGCGTGAACGGGAACGGCGGCCTGCCGGAGCCCGATCCGAGGAACTCGTCGAAGGGGGTCGACCCCGGTACCGCGCCGGAGCCTTCACCAACCGCGATCAAACATGCGTCGCCCGAGACGGCCCCGGCCACGCTGCCCGTGTGCTTGGTGTCGTAGAAGACGATCTTCGGGCCCGCGTTGCCGAGGGTTGCCTTGAGTTCCTTGCTCTTGGCCCAGGTGTTCATGGGGCAGGCGATGAACCCGGCCTTCTGGCACCCGAGGATGACGGCGGCCATCTCGCGGCCGTTCCTCAGGATCATCGCCACGGGCTCTCCGGGAGCGACCCCGGCCGCGGCGATGGCCCCGGCGACCTGGTTGGCCATCCTGTCGAGGTCGCGGAACGTAAGTTGGCCGGACCGATCGAGGATCGCGGTCTTGTTACCCAGGGCAACCGCATTCATCTGGCTCAGAACCCCAAGGGATGGGCCCCTGCCGAGCAGCCACGGCAGGGCGGTGGAAACGGCGACGGGACTCATCGCCGAGAGCGTCCCGGCGCCCTTGAGGGCCCGGATCGTCTGGGGTCGCGCGAGGTCGGCGATCGTGCGCAGGCCGTCCAGAGCGCTCACGGTTGCCCACCACTTAGAGGCTGCATGGATGAAGAGTACCCACGTAGGCTGCATCGCATGAGCCCCAGGAGAGACGTCTCGATGACCCCGGAAGAGATCAGCGGGTTCCTCTCGACGCCACGCAGCTGCGTCCTGACCACGCTCGATGCGGACGGCTGGCCTCACTCTGCCGCGATGTGGTTCGTGCCCGGAGACTCGCTCTTGAGCATGTGGACCTACCGACGATCCCAGAAGACGGTGAACGCTCGGAGGGATCCCAGAGCGTCGGTCGTGGTCGAGGCCGGAAAGAGATATGGAGAGCTCCGGGGGGTCATGGTGCGGGGACATCTGGAGCTGGTGGAGGAAACCGCCAGGGTTGCCGAGATCGGGCGTGGCCTCTACGAGCGTTACATGATCCCGGAGTTAGGCATCTCTTTCGAGGACGGACCGGCCGTCGAGGTCGAGCGTCAGTCCCACAAGCGGGTGGGCCTGATACTTCCTTTCGACCGGATAACCTCGTGGGATCTCGGGAAGCTCTGATGAAGATCGATCCGGAGGCATGTAGATGAAGATGCGGCGGCTCGGCTCTCAGGGGCCGGACATATCCGTGGTCGGCTTCGGCGCATGGGAAGCCGGTGGGATGGCCTGGGGACCGAACCCTCCCGATGAGCAGACGATCAAGGCGATGCACACCGCGATCCAGAGCGGGACGAACTGGATCGACACCGCCGAGGTCTATGGGGGAGGCCGCTCCGAGGAGCTGGTCGCGGCCGCCGTGAAGGACAACGACGATGTCCTAATCTTCACCAAGCTTGGTCCCAAACCGGCCGGCAGCGGGTTCGACAAGGCGGGCGTACGAGCGGGAGCAGAGGCTTCTCTCAAGCGTTTGGGACGCGAGGTCATCGACCTCTATCAGCTGCACTGGCCGGATCAGAACACCGAGGTCGAAGAAACCTGGACGGCGATGGCGGAACTGGTCGACGACGGTCTCGTCAAGCACATCGGTGTCTCTAACTTCGGGATCGATCTGATCGAGCGCTGCGAGAAGATCCGCCACGTCGATTCCCTTCAGCCCCCGTTCTCGATGTTGCGTAGGGATGGCCGCTTCGATCTGCTCCCCTTCTGCAAGGAGAACGGGACCGGCACGATCTCCTACGGCCCGCTCGGTTTCGGACTCTTGACCGGCGCGATCACCAAGGACACGGAGTTCGGAGACGACGACTGGCGCGGCGGCGGCCACGGGATGAACGGTTACGACCTGTTGTTCGCCCCCGGGAAGCTCGAGAAGAACCTCGCGATCGTCGACCGCCTGAAGCCGGTCGCCGAGCGGCTCGGGATCACGCTGGCTCAACTCGCCCTCGCGTGGGTGTTCCATCAGGAAGGCGGAACGGCTGCGATCGCCGGATCCCGATCACCCGAACACGTCGCGGAGAACGCGGGGGCCGGGGACGTCTCTCTCGATGGGACGACGCTCGCCGAGGTCGACGAGGTGTTGGAGTCCAGTTGATAGACGTTCCCTGGTTCTACTTCGTCGGGTTCATCGCGTTCGTCATCGCGATGCTGCTTATCGATCTCAAGTTCTTCCACACCGAGGCGCACACCCCAACCCTCAAGGAGTCCTCCGCGTGGGTCACGGTCTGGGTCTCTCTGGCCGTCATATTCGGCGTCGGGATGTGGATCATCCGAGGTGGGACGGCCGGAGGCGAGTTCTTCGCCGGCTACCTGATCGAATATTCGCTGTCGGTCGACAACATGTTCGTTTTCCTGTTGATCTTCAGTTACTTCCAGGTCCCGGGTGCCTACCAGCATCAGGTCCTGTTCTTCGGGATCCTCGGAGCGATGATCTTCAGGGGCCTGTTCATCTTCGCAGGCACCGCGCTGATCAACTCCTTCGAATGGGTCATCTATGTCTTTGGTGCCTTCCTCGTCTTTACGGCGTTCCGGATCGCGTTCGGAAGCGAAGAGGTTCATCCCGAGAACAATCCCGTTCTCAAATTCGCGCGGAAGCGGCTCCGGACAACGGTCGATTTCCATGGACAGAAGCTCTTCACGATGGAGAACGGCAAGCGCGTTGCCACGCCGCTGTTCATCACGTTGCTGTTCATCGAGGTCACCGACATCGTCTTCGCGGTCGACTCGATCCCGGCGATCTTCTCGGTGACGCGGGACACGTTCATCGTTCTGACCTCGAACGTCTTCGCGATCCTTGGGCTGCGTGCTCTCTACTTCTTGCTTGCGGGATCGATGAACAAGCTGCATCTCCTCAAGTACGGGCTGGCGCTGATCCTCGGCTTCGTGGGTGTGAAGATGTTGCTCGAGTCGGTCCACTTCGAGTTCCCGATCTGGGCCTCACTGACCGTGATCATCGGGGTCCTCGCGCTCACGGCCGCGCTGTCCTTCAAGTTCCCTCCCAAGGAAGAGCCCACGCTGGCAGAGGAAACCCCCAACACGCCCCCCTAGAATTTCGAGGTACTAGCGGCGCGCGTTGTCTCGCACAACGTCCCGTGCGGTGGCCTGCGCGACCGGACGTACGACGATCTCATCGACGTTCACATGTGGGGGTCTCGTCACGGCCCACGCGACGCAGTCGGCGACATCCTCGCCCGTCAGGGGCTCGACTCCCTCGTAGGGGGTCTTGGCTCTCTCGGCATCCCCGTCGAAGCGGACCAGGGAGAACTCCGTTTCGACCATCCCCGGGGCGATCTCGGTCACGCGGACCCCGGTTCCGAGGAGCTCGAGACGTAGCGTTTTCGTGAGCGCTCTGACCGCATGCTTCGACGCGATGTAACCGCCGCCTCCCGGATAGATCTCGAACCCCGCGATCGATCCGATGTTCACTATGTGGCCGCCGGCTTCCTTGAGCCGCGGCATGAGGGCTTGCGTCATCCGGATCAACCCCATCACGTTCGTCTCCCACATGGTCCGGACGCGCGCCTCGTCGAGGGCCTCGACCGGTTCCACGCCCGAGGCCAGGCCGGCGTTATTGACGAGCACGTCGCAGCGCTCGACGTGGGAGACGAATGTGTCGACCGAGGCTTGATCGGTGACGTCGAGAGGCAGTGCGGTGCCGCCGGTTGCCTCGGCGACCTTCTCTAACCGGTCGATCCGGCGGGCTCCAAGGATCAGTGAATAGCCCTCCCGGGCGAGCCTCACAGCGGTCGCCTCGCCGATGCCGGCCGAGGCGCCGGTTATTACGGCTATCCCCCCGCTCGTCGTCATGGGAGCATCGTTGCATGGAAAACGGTCATGGGCACACAACAAGAGGGTCGGAATTATCGGCGCGGCGCTCGACCTCGGACAGTCACGCCGTGGCGTCGACATGGGTCCGAGCGCGATCCGTTACTCCGGACTCGAACAGCGCCTCGTGAGTCTGGGGCTCGACGTCGAGGACGAGGGAGACGTGATCGTCGAGATCCCCGAGATCGCGCACGTCGAGAACCCGCAAGCTCGTTACCTGCCGACGATCCTCGTGGCTTGCGCGCAGATCGCCGCGCGGGTGAAGAAGGAGGTCGAGAACGGATCCACGCCCATCGTCCTCGGCGGCGATCATTCGGTCGCGATGGGCACGCTCGCAGGCCTGCATCAGGCTTACGGCACCGGGGGCGTGATGTGGGTCGACGCACACGGTGACATGAACCGCCCCGAAACATCACCCTCCGGCAACGTTCACGGGATGCCGCTGGCCGCCGCCCTCGGCGCATGTGGTTTCGAGATCGAGGGCTTCGCGACCAGCCCCTGGGTGGACCCGGAGCGCGTCGCTCTCGTCGGCGTTCGGGATCTCGACGAAGGCGAGAAGGCGTTCGTCCGAGAGCATGGGATCCGAGCGTTCACGATGACCGACATCGACCGGCGGGGGATCGCCGCGGTCATGCGCGAGGCGATCGAGGTCGTCGAGGGAGATGGTTTCTTCCACGTCTCCTTCGACGTCGACTCGTGCGATCCGGAGATCGCTCCCGGGGTCGGTACTCCGGTGATGGGTGGGCTCTCCTACCGGGAGGCGCATCTCGCCATGGAGCTCGTTGCCGAACGCGGCGTCCTCACCTCGATGGAGGTCGTTGAGGTCAACCCGATCCTCGATGTGAGGAACGTCACCGGGTCACTGGCCGTGGAACTCGTCGCCAGCGCCATGGGTGCCACTATCCTGTAGCTGTGGAGTTTCAAGATGCGGTCCGTCGCCGGAGGATGGTGCGCCGGTTCGCGCCCGACCCGATCCCGGACGAGGTTCTCATCTCGATCCTCGAGACTGCCCAGCACGCGCCCTCGGCCGGCTTCGCTCAGGGCCTCGAGATGGTGGTGCTCGACGACCCGGGACAGCTGAACAGCTTCTGGGAGCTGGTCGACCCCCAGAGCAGGAAGCATGGGACGAAGCGTCCGAACCTGGACGGGAGCAGCGATGTTCAGGCGAGGATGCTGAGTTCAGAGGGCGATCCGCCGGTCGTGGTGATCCCCTACTCGGGCAAGCCGCACTATCTCGAACGCTATTCGCAGCCCGACAAGCGCGCTTTCGGGATGGGGATGGAAGAAGGCTGGCCCGTTCCCTACTGGGATATCGACGCCGCCATGGGGGTCATGCTGATGTTGCTGGCCGCGGTGGACGAGGGCGTCGGGGGATGGTTCTTCGGGATCTTCCAGGGCGAGGCCGAGCTCACCCGCTGGCTCGGCGTTCCCGAGGGATTCCGCGCGATCGGCGCGGTGGCCCTCGGCTACCCAAGCCCCGAAGAACGAAAGAGGGGATCGATCCTTACCCGCGGGCGGCGGCCGTTGAAGGACGTCGTCCACTACGGGGGCTGGTAGGGACCACTCAGGACGCGCGCCGGAGCCGTTCGACCAGCGCCTTCCGGATCGAGTCCGCGTCGACGCCCGCGTCGGTGAGCAGGGCGAATGCAGAGCCGGTGTTGTTCCGGAGTAGTCCCAAGAGGACGTGCTCGGTCCCGATGTACTTGTGCTTCAGCAGCAGGGCTTCTCGCAGCGAGAGCTCGAGTGTCTTCTTCGCCTCCTTCGTGAACGGCAGGTGCCCCTTGCGGGGGACCGGGCCCCGAGACAGTGCTCCCTCCCCGAAGGAAGCCTCGACCGTCCTCTTGACCTCCTCGAGATCGATGCC
>JBKJZQ010000089.1:0-4116 GCA_046715095.1 Actinomycetota bacterium
GGCAGATCCCGGAAGGAGGACCCGGTCGATCACGCCGCCGGCATCGTGTGCTTGGCCAAACCCGGCGACCACCTCGAAGAAGGGCAACCTCTGCTCGAGCTCCACACGTCGGATCCCGCACGCTTCGAGGGCGCCGAGGCAGCACTCGACGGAGCTTCCGAGATCGGGGACGAGGCACCCGAGCCGCGCCCGATAGTCATCGAGCGGATAGCTCTGTGACGTCGCCCCAGGCCCCCGTACCATCGGTGATCGAAAAGGTGACAGGCCGCTCGGACTGGCGCGCGGCAGTGGTTCTCGGTTCCGGCTTGTCCGATCTCGCAGCCTCGCTGATGGCAACCGAACAGATCCCCTACTCGCACATCGAAGGGATGCCCTCCTCAGGGGTTGCCGGCCATGCCGGATCGCTCTTCGCCGGCGACGTTGGAGATACTCCCACCCTCATCTTCGCGGGCAGGGTCCATCTCTACGAGGGGCGCGAGACGACCGAGGTCACCTATCCGGTGCGTGCAGCCATCGGCGCGGGTTGCAAGGTCATCGTGCTCACCAACGCCGCCGGGGGCATCAACCCCTCGCTCGAGGTCGGGGCCCCCTGCCTGATCTCGGATCACCTCAACCTGACCGGCAGAACGCCGTTGTTCGGACCCAACGATGACTCGGTCGGCCCTCGCTTCCTCGATCTCAGCGACGTCTACGACAAAGAGTTGAGAGCACTCGCGAAGGACCTCGATCCGGGATTGGGTGAGGGTGTCTACGCGGGCTTGCTGGGACCCACCTATGAGACGCCGGCGGAGGTGCGGATGCTACGGGCGCTTGGTGCAGACCTCGTCGGGATGTCGACAGTGAACGAAGCGATCGCCGCGCGCTATCTGAAGACGAGGGTGCTCGGCATCTCGGTGGTGAGCAACCTCGCCGCCGGCCTGTCCCCCACGCCGCTATCCCACGAGGAGGTCTCCGCTGCGGGTAAGAAGGCTTCGGTTCGCCTCGAGAGCTTGCTGCGCGGCGTCCTCGTCAAGCTGTAGTCGAGGCGGGATCTCAATGCTGGATAAGCCATGCGTACTCTGCCGAACCCTGATCCCCAGTCACGCTGGCGCTGAGACGCAAGGTACCTCGCACGCCGGATGGGCTCCAATTGGCTCCGGGTAACTCGAATTGATCGCTTTGCACCTTCTTGCAGGTGTACAGATCGTCCCCTCTACATAGAGCGACCGCCATCTGAGCCGGCGGGCCGGTCCACATGAAGGGGAGGCTCATCCGCGCATCAGGGATGAGAACTTCAGGAGGATCAACGGGAACTCCGGTCGCACAGCCGCCCTCGTTGGAGTCCTCATAACAGAAAGAACCTAGTTCGCCGGGGTATTCTTCGCCGCCCACTGTCAACACGAGGCTCGGCACAGGACGACGCCCCTCCGACTCATTGTTGGATCTCTCCGGGGCTGCGCAGGCAGAAAGGAGCACAAGTGCAAGGATGATACAAAGCCGGTTGCACACCTTCATCAGTCAGTTAGACGTATCACCGCGGACAATGGTTTCCAAACCAATTAGGGTTCTCCGCGGATTAGTATCGATTGTCCAATCCGAACCTGCGCCCCACAATCGGACTTAGTAAGGGGCGTACCGGACTTCGGTAGCCGGGCGCAAAGAGTACGAGGGTCTGGGGCTACCGGCCCTTCGGGTGCCACACGGTCTTCATGTCCATGAAGGCCGTCACCTCGTGGGGGCCGCGGACGTCCGACGCGGTTACTACGCGCTTCACGTTCTCCGCCGCAGACGCCTCGGCCTCGACTCGTTGGTCGCCTGTCACTCCGGTGATGTCGAGCGCGTCGACGTCGAGGTGTGAGGCGAGGACGGGGACGAGTTCGTTCTTGTGGCCGGTCAGGATGTTGATCACACCTCCGGGAACGTCGGCCGTCGCGAGGCACTCGGCAAGCGCTATCGCCGGAAGGGGGAAGCGCTCCGATGCAAGCACGATCGACGCGTTGCCGCCGCACATCGCGGGAGCGATCCGGGAGCAGAGCGCGGTGAGAGAAGGCTCCTCCGGGGCAACGATGCCGACCACCCCGGTCGGCTCGGGCGCCGTGATGTTGAAGTAAGGTCCGGCGACCGGGTTGAGACCCCCCATAACCTGGGTGATCTTGTCGGTCCATCCCGCGTAGTAAACGAAGGTGTCGATCGCGGTGTCGACCTGTCCGGCCGCATCATCTTCAACCCTCGCGACCTCTGCTTCGAGATCGCCGCGGCGCGTCTCCATCATCTCGGCGACCCGGTAGAGCACCTGTCCCCTGTTGTACGCGGTCGCCGCGGCCCAACCGCCCCATGCCTTGCGCGCCGCCTTAACCGCATCGCGGACGTCTTTGCGCGACGCCCTCGCCGCATTGGCCAGGAACCCGCCATCAGCGCCGTTCACCTCGTATGAGCGACCCGACTCGGATCTGGGGAAGTCGCCTCCCAGATAGAGCTTGTAGGTCTTCATGACTACAACGCGTTCAGTCATGGGGCCACCAGCTTCTCGTAGGCCTCGAGACCATGCCTGCCACCTTCACGGCCAAACCCGGATTCCTTGAAGCCGCCGAAAGGACTGGCGGGGTCTAACCGGTTGATGGTGTTGGCCCACACGACTCCCGCGCGCAGACGATCCGCCATCCAGAGGATGCGGGAACCCTTCTCGGTCCAGATGCCGGCCGACAACCCATACGGAGTGTTGTTGGCCTTCTCGACGGCCTCGTCCTCAGTCCGGAAGGTCATCACCGACAGCACCGGGCCGAAGATCTCCTCCTGGGCGATGCGGTGCGATTGAGAGACGCCGGTGAAGATGGTGGGAGGGAACCAGAACCCGCGCTCGGGGATATCGCACGCGGGCTGGAAGAGTTCGGCCCCCTCTTCGACGCCCACACCGACCAGCCGCTTGATCTTGTCGAGCTGGGCGCGTGAGTTGATCGCGCCGATGTCGGTGTTCTTGTCGAGAGGGTCCCCGAGCCGGAGGGTCGCGAGTCGCCGCTTCAGCTTGTCGAGAAGGTGCTCGGCGACCGACTCCTGAACCAGGAGGCGCGATCCGGCGCAGCAGACATGGCCCTGATTGAAGAAGATCCCGTTCACGATGCCCTCGACCGCCTGGTCAAGAGGAGTATCCTCGAAGATGACGTTGGCCGCCTTCCCCCCGAGCTCGAGCGTGAGCTTCTTGTGGGTACCGGCGAGCTCCCGCTGGATCATCTTGCCGACCTCGGTGGAACCCGTGAACGCGACCTTGTCGACGTCGGGGTGCTTGACGAGAGCCGCCCCGGTAGCGCCCGCGCCGTTGATGATGTTCACGACGCCGGGCGGAAGACCGACTTGGTCACAGATCTCCGCAAACATCAGCGCGGTGAGGGGAGTCGTTTCGGCGGGCTTGAGCACGACCGTGTTGCCGGTCGCGATCGCCGGCGCGATCTTCCACGCCAGCATCAGCATCGGGAAGTTCCACGGGATCACCTGGGCGGCAACCCCCAGAGGCTCTGCGCGACGGCCGGGGAACGCGTTCTCTAGCTTGTCCGCCCAACCAGCGTAATAGAAGAAGTGGGCCGCTGCGAGCGGGATATCGACATCCCGGCTTTCCTTGATCGGCTTCCCACCGTTCATCGATTCGAGCACCGCCATCTCGCGGGCGCGCTCTTGGATCACCCGCGCGATCCGGTACACGAACTTCGCGCGATCGCCCGGTGCCAGCGATGACCAGGTCCCGAACGCCTTCCGTGCCGCGGATACGGCCTTGTCGACGTCACCCTCGTCGGCCACCGGGACCGCGGAGAGAACCTCCTCGGTCGCCGGGTTGATCGTCTTGAAGTACTCGTTCGAGCTCGGCTCGACGAACTCGCCGCCGATGTAGTGGCCGTAGGTGTCCTTGACCGAGACGATCTCGGTCGATTCAGGCGCCGGTGCATACTCCCACTTGGTCATGATCTCAATCCAGTGTGTAGCGATCGGGGTCGGAATAGAACCCGGTCTTCTGTTTGTCTATCTGCATCAACAGATCGTTGACGAGTGAGGATGCGCCGATCCTGAATCGATCCGGCGTCAGCCACTCGTCGCCGAGCGTTTCGTGCACGATCACAAGGTACCTAATGGCGTCTTTGGCGCTCCGGA
>JBKJZQ010000090.1:0-9134 GCA_046715095.1 Actinomycetota bacterium
GCGCTGGCCGCGGTCGACGCGCACTCGTTCGTCTCCCATCTCGAGGATGCAGGTGGTGCGGAACTCGACGTCGGCGGCGAGAAGGTCTCGTTGTCACGCGATGAGGTCGACGTGCGCGTCAAGGGCCGGGAGGGATTCTCGATCGCGCAGGACAGCCACTACGGGGTGGCTCTCGACATCGAGTTGACCGACGAGTTGATGGCCGAAGGGATGGCCCGCGAGGTCGTGCGCGGCGTTCAGGATCTAAGGAAGTCGAGCGGCCTGGCGGTCGAGGACCGCATCCACCTGTGGCTCGAGTGCGACACTGAGACGCGGGCGACGCTCGAGCAGCATCTGGGTCTCATCGCGAGCGAGGTACTGGCGTCGGAAGCCACCTTTGGAGTCTCCGGTGACCGGCCCGGCGCCGCGATCGAGATCGACGGCCGTACGATTAGGGCGGTGCTCGAGAAAGCCTAGGTGCCGAGCAGGATCTCGCCGAGATCCGGGAGGCTGCCCTTCGTGTAATAGGCGTCGGCCCAGATGGGACGCTCCTCGAGAGCGCCGGAGAAGGCCACGATGCGAACATCGGGCTGTTTCTCTCGGATGAGGGGGGCAACGCTGGCACCGTCCATGCGGGGCATCCAGTAGTCGAGCAGGATCACATCGGGTTTGAATTCGTCGAGAACCCGGAGGGCATCGCTTCCGTCGGTGGCCTCACGAACCTCGCCGATACCCTCCTCGACCGAGAGCGCGATGCGCAGGACGTTCCTGATCGATCTGTCATCGTCGACCAGAAGCACCTTGACGTCCTTCAGCCCCTTGTTGTCCTCCACGACCTCAGTTTCGGGCACCTGCCGGCTCCGGTGAATAGGCAAAGTACGCAACGCGACTATGACTTTGGGGCGTCGGCTTCGTCCGGCGACACTGAATCGTCCTCCTCGTCCGCACCGCCCCGATCGTCGTCCCAGCGGGCATCCTCGCCGGCATCATCCTCCGCCAGGGCCCCGAACTCCTGGGTCTCGGGTGGGGGCGCGTCGGAGGAGGGCGGGTCGGCCGCGGGGCTGGGAGCGACCGGTGCCCCGGCTGCCCTGATGCTCAGGTAGTAAGCGAGGGCGAGCAGGATCGCCGCCGCCCCGGTGGCCACGATCGATGCCCAGATCAGCGATTCGTTCGCGGTGATCCAGCCTAAGCCGAGGGCGACCGCGGAGGCCGCGATCAGCAGCATGGAGACCGCGATCATCACCGTCACTGCTAGGCCTCGCGGAAGGTGGTCTCGGCGCCTTCGGAGGCACCCTCGTTCGCTTGCCGGGACATGCGCGCGTCGTGTTCCCGGCCGGTTGACGACCGCGCCGGTGACGCGGGAGGGCGCGGTCCCCCGCTGCCGAAGCGGGGTGGTCTCACCTCGGTGAGCGCGTCGAGGGCCTTCAGTTGTTGTTGGAAGAACGTACGCAGTCGCGTCTTCGCGTCACGCTCGAACTGTCGAAGCCCTTCGATCCGCTCATCGACCTCGCGGGAACGATCGCGTGCATCCGCCTCGGCTTTCTTGACCCTCGAATCCGCCTCGGCCATGAGCTCCTGGGCTCTCGCCTTGGCCCGCGCTATAGCGTCTTCGGCCGCGCGTTGAGCGGTAAGCAACGTTCGCTTCAGCACCTCCTCGGATCCGCGACGCTCCAGGATCTCGCCGTCGAGCATCCGGATGCGTTCGACCAGAGAGTGGTTCTCTCGCTGCTCCCGTTCGAAAGCTTCGGCAAGGACGTCGAGGAACCCGTCGACCTCGGCCTGGTTGTAACCGCGCCACGAGTCGTGGAACTTCTTCTCGTGGATCGCTCGCGCACTCAGCTCCATGGATGAAGTATCGCATCCGGGGGTCCCGGGAGCCGGAAATGACGTCAGCCGCAGAGCACCCGTTGCAAGACGATGATGATCAGGATCAGAACGAGGAAGGACGTGTCGAACATGCCCGCGGGAGGGATGTACCTGCGCAGGAGCCTCAGGGGAGGTTCGGTCAGCGAATAGACGAAGCCGTAGATCGGTCTGACCCCGTCGGGGATACGGCCCTGGAACGCCTCGACCCACGAGAAGATCACGCGGACGATCAGGACGATGTTGTAAAGGAACAGCAGATAACAGATGATTTCCACGCTGGTCTCGCCTATGCCTGGTTGAAGAAGCCGCGCTCTTCGAGGAAGCGCCGTCTCTCCTCAGCCGAGACGGTGACACCCGCGGGTGTGATCAGGAAGACCTTCTCGGCGACCGGCTGCATCGAGCCGGCCAACCCGTAAGCCAGGCCGCTGGCGAAGTCAACCAACCGGCGAGCTAGTTCCGGATCGATCGCCTGGAGGTTCATCAGGACCGAGTAACCCTCGCGGAACTTGTCGCCCAGCTCCTGGGCATCGTTGAACGAGCTGGGCATCACGAGGTGGAAACGCGGGGCCCCGGTCGGCGGCGCCGGCCTCGGCATCGCGCGCACGACCCCTCTCCCCCCGGTCGCTCCCGCTCCACCGCTCCCGGTCGCTCCCGCTCCACCACGCAGCGAGCTGCGGCGAGGCTCCTCACGGTGACGGGCCTCGTGTCTGTCGTCCCCCGCGTCTCCGAACGCGTCCTCGCTCTCGCGGGAGAAATCGTCGTATGCGTATTCCTCGAACTCGTCGTCCTCCATGAGCCCGAGGTAGACGAGGGTTCTTCTCCAGAGTCCGGCCATGGAGTCAGGATAGCCGCATAAGCGGCGTGAACGACGTCATTCCCGATCCGGCTCCGGCTAACGGGACGAGCGTCGCGGGCCGAAGATAGCCTCGCCCACCCGGACCAGGGTCGCCCCCTCCTCGATCGCCACCTCGAAGTCCCGCGTCATCCCCATGGACAGTTCGGCGGCTCCTGGAAGCACTCCCTGCAGGATCTCGGAGAGCTCCGCCAGTTGCCGGTAGAACGGCCTCGAGTCCTCCGGGTCCTGTGGGATCGGAGGGATCGTCATCAACCCACGAACGGTGACCCCTTCGATCCCGGCGACCTCTTCTGCCAGAGCGATCGCCCTCGCCGGTTCGATCCCTTGCTTGGCGGCTTCGCCCGCGAGAGCCACCTGGATCAAGACCTCCTGGCTCATGCCCAGCTGCACGGCTCGTCTGCCGATGGCCTCCGCGAGTCCGAACCGGTCGACGGAATGGATCAGGGACGCCGTTCCGACCACCACGCGCACCTTGTTGGTCTGGAGGTGACCGACGAAATGCCACCTCACGTCGTGTCCGGGTCCCAGCGCCGCACTTTTGTCCCGGAGCTCCTGGGCGCGGTTCTCCCCGAGGTCCACCGCCCCGGCCGCGATGGCCTCGAGGACCGCGCCGGCGGAGAAGGTCTTCGATACGGCGACGAGCGTGACCGAGCCGGGGGGGCGACCGGCGTTCGCCTCGGCGGCTGCGATCCGGGCCCGGACGCGCGCCAGGCGCCGGGCGACCGTCTCGGTCACGTCAGCCACGCGAAGGCCCCCTGCCTCCCGGTGACCCCGTCGCGCCGGCACGAGAAGTAGCCCGGGTCGTGGTGCGTGCAAACGCCGGCGACGGCTACGGGGACGCCCGCCGCCTCGAGGATGTGAGCCACTGCTGCCGCCGGATCGACGCAGCGATCCCCCGGCAGCGGCAGATCCCTGTCGGCCCACGCGGCGACCACTTCGGGGCCGACCTCGTAGCAGCACGAGTGGATCGAAGGTCCGACCCACGCGGCCCAGGCATCCCCCACCATCTGGAGCCCTCGTTCGATCACGCCCCCGACGACTCCCCGCCAGCCGGCGTGCAGCAACGCCACCCCTCGTGAGCCTGCAACCACCGCGGGTGCGCAATCCGCGGTCATCACCGCGAGGACGGCGCCGGGGGTCCGCGCCATCAGGCCGTCCGCCTCGCCGATCACCCCACTGGCTCCCTCGGGCACCTCGAGCACGCGGACCCCGTGCACCTGCCGGGCCAGGACGAGTGACCCCGGATCGAAACCGAGGGCGGCGGCGACCCTGCCCCGGTTCTCGGTCACCTTAACGGGGTCGTCCTCGCCGCTCAGGGCGAGGTTCAAGGACCGGTACGGGCTCGTGCCGACGCCCCCTTCGCGGCCCACGAACGCGACGTGGACCCCGAGCTCGGCGGCCGCGGCGTCGGCCAGCACGTCGATGCCGCGGACCTTCGAGTGCGTGAGCGCCGGCGTGAAGTCCATCCTCACAGTCTGAAGCATGCACACACGGGGCGAGACTCCTGAGAGCCCCGCCCCGTGTGACAACTGCCTGTGGTTCCTTAGTTTGTCTACTCGTTCCTGAGGAACAGTTGTCCTATTCGTTCCTGAGGAACGAGGGGACGTCGAGGTCCTCATCCGCATCGAAGACGATGTGCTCGGCCTCGCGTTGCTCCGCGGAGACCTCTCCTCCGAACAGCGAATCGTCCTCACCCGACGACATCGAGAAGATCTCTTCGTCGGGGCGGACCAGCTCCTCGGCGTCGCGCTGACCCCAGCGATCGAAGCCCGCGGCTATGACGGTGACGCGCACCTCGTCTCCCAGGGTGTCGTCGACGACCGCTCCGAAGATGATGTTGGCGTCGGGGTGCGCGGCCTTGGTGACGAGGGTGGCGGCCTCGTTCACCTCGAAGAGTCCGAGGTCGGAACCTCCGGCGATGTTCAGCAACACGCCACGGGCTCCGTCGATCGACGCCTCGAGCAGAGGCGAGGAGATCGCTGACCGGGCGGCGTCCTCGGCACGCCCCTCGCCGCGCGCCTGTCCGATCCCCATCAGCGAGGAACCGGCGTCGGTCATGACGGTCTTGACGTCGGCGAAGTCGAGGTTGATCAACCCCGGGGTGGTGATGAGATCGGTGATGCCCTGGACACCCTGGAGGAGTACCTCGTCGGCCATGCGGAACGCCTCGAGAACGGAGGTCGTCTCGGTGCCGACGTCGAGGAGTCGATCGTTCGGGATCACGATGAGCGTGTCCACCTTCTCCTTCAACAGGGCGATGCCCATCTCCGCCTTCTGGGAACGCTGCCGCCCCTCGAACGCGAACGGACGGGTAACCACCCCGATCGTCAGGGCGCCGAGCGACTTGGCGATCTCGGCGATCACCGGAGCTCCGCCGGTACCGGTTCCGCCACCCTTGCCTGCGGTGATGAAGACCATGTCGGAGCCCTTGAGCATCTCCTCGATCTCCTCGCGGTGCTCCTCGGCGGCCTGGCGGCCGACCTCGGGGTTCGCACCCGCGCCGAGACCTTTCGTAAGCTCGCGGCCGATGTCGAGCTTGACGTCCGCGTCGGACATCAAGAGCGCCTGGGCATCGGTGTTCACCGCGATGAACTCGACCCCCTTGAGGCCGACCTCGATCATCCGGTTGACGGCGTTAACGCCGCCTCCGCCGATCCCGACGACCTTGATCACGGCGAGGTAGTTCTGTGGTCCTGTCGCCACTGCGACCTCCCTCCAACTTGTTGGCGAGCCGCCGAGGCGGCCCGCTGCCCCCGATGTCTTGGCCCGGGCTGGTCAGGGGCGTGCGTTTCGCCTGACTCAACCTCAGGTAGAGGCTTATAGTTATGTCAACCTGTAGTGACGGTTGAGGAATATAGACCTCCGCCGCGCGCTCGTCAAGCGCCGTCGTCGTCTCCCGAGGGAGGGCCGAGCGCAGGGTGGGCAGGAGCGCGCACGTCGATGTACTCCACGGTGGTCCCCTTCTCCTTCAGGCGCTCGAGGATCCTGGCCAGCACCTCGCTCTTGGCGGCGATGTCCTCCGGGGCCCCGTAGCGGATCAGGGTGCCGTCCGACAGGGACAGGGTGATGCGCTCGACGGCCGGTGCAAAGATCGCCTTGACCCGAGCGCGGAGACCATCCGGCAGGGACAGCCACGCGCTGAGGGCTCCGGTTATCTCGGGACTCTCGAGAGCCTTGCCCGGCACGACCTCCTCGAGCTCGGCTCCGGCGATGACGGGGAGCCCTTTGGTTGCCTCCCCCGAGGTGAGCACGTGGCCGGATGCATCGATCGTCCAGCGGGCAGCACCGAGGGAGAGGATCATGGCCGGGGCGCGCTCCTCGACCCGGATACGGATCGTGCCGGGGAGCATCCGGTCGACATCCGCCACGGCCACCCACGGGAGCGACTCGACCCGCTCCTTCACCTTCTCGGTCGACATCAAGAGGAGGTTCTGATCCGCTCCGATCGCGGCCGCGGCGGCGACCTCACCCGGGCTCACGTGCGCCGCCCCCAGGACCTTCACGTCGCGCACCACGAGGAGAGGTGAGAAGAACGCGGCGTACACAAGGCCCGCCAGCAGGACCAGGATCGAAAGGCGAACGATGATGCGTTTGCGCCGCGACCGGGTGACGGCCCGGCGACGCCGGCTGATACGAGGGTCGGTACCAAAACGGGACTTTGCCGCAGGCTTGGAACGCGCCTGGGGCCGCCTCTCGGTTCTCACGTGTGGCTCCGATCCTCGAACTCACCGGTGAACTTCACTTCGGGCTCGAGCTCGATCCCGCAGTCCTCTTTCACCCTGCGGGCGACCTCGTGCACCAGGTCGTAGACGTCTTGAGCGGTAGCGGTCTCATCCGAGACGAAGAAGTTCGCATGCAGCCGGGACACCTCTACCCCGCCGACCCGGAAACCTTTGAGCCCGGCCGCTTCCACGAGCCGTCCGGCATGGTCGCCCGCGGGGTTCTTGAACGTGCTCCCCGCGTTCTGCACCGCGGGAGGCTGGGTCTCGGCGCGATGCTTGCGGAAGGACTCCAGCCTCGCCCTGACCTCGTCCTCGGTCTGAGGGACCAGCTCGAAGGTCGCATCGAGCACGACGTCTTGCTCGGTAAGGTTCGAATGACGGTACGACAGCTCCAGTTCGGGGGCCTTGCGCTCGGTGAGTTCCCCGGTAGCCAGGTCGAGCACGGTCGCCGTCGCGAGCGCGCCGGACGTTTCGCCCCCGTGCGCCCCGGCATTCATCCGCACCGCTCCCCCGATCGAGCCGGGAATGGCGATCATGAACTCGAGCCCGGAGAGGCCGCGGCGAGCGGCCCAATTGGCAACCACCGGGAGCGACGTCGCGGCGCCGGCCACGAGCGAGTCCGGACCGTCGCCCGGCCTCGCGAAGGAGAACGCTCCCGGAGCGAGTCGCAGCACGAGCCCCGGCCACCCCTTGTCCGAGATGACGAGGTTCGAACCACGCCCCAACGTGATGATCGGAACGCCCTCACCCGCGGTCTGGCGGCAGCGGGCCACCGCCTCGAGATCGGACCTCGAGCCCGGCTCGAGATAGAGCGCGGCCGGTCCCCCGATCCGGTAGGTGGTGAGGCGCCCCAACGGGACGTCGCGCTTCAATCGTTCGCCGAAGCGCTCCTCGAGACACCCGGCCAGCTCGGCCAGACTCATGCCTCGACCTCTTTCAGGCGGCTCAGAAGTTCGTCCCCGTAGGCACTGACATCCCCCGCGCCCAGCGTGAGCACCATGTCTCCCGGACGGAGGTTGACGGCCAGGTAGTCGAGCACCTCATCCCGGTGGGGGAGGTAGGCGACGGACCGGCCGGGAAGATTGGCCGCGACCGAATCCGAAACAAGCTTCCCGGTGATGCCGGGGAGGGGCTGCTCGCCCGCTCCATAGACGTCGGTGATCACGATGCGATCCGCTCCGGCGAAGGAATCGCCGAACTCCTCGAAGAACGCCTGGGTGCGCGAGTAGCGATGGGGCTGGAAGACCGCGACGACACGGCTCCACGGGCCGGGACGGGACGCGGCCAGAACCGCCTTGATCTCGGTGGGGTGATGGGCGTAGTCGTCGATGACCACCACGCCCGCGGCCTCGCCTCGCCTCTGGAACCGGCGCTCGACCCCCCGGTAACCCCCGAGGCCCCGGGCCACGCCTTCTAGGGACATCCCTGCGGCCAAGCATGCGGAGGCGGCGGCCAGCGCGTTGGAGACGATCTGCGCTCCTCGGACCTTGAGGACCACGGGATACGAGTCGCCCTCCGCCACTAGTTCGAAGCGGGCCCCGGGCACGTCGAACGCGACGTCCGTAGCCGCCACGTCTCCCCCGTCCCCGAAGGTGAGGGTCCTCCTGCCCGTCGTGCGGGCGGCGTCCACCAGGTGATGGTTGGCGGCCGGTACGACGATGGTCCCAGTGGCGTCGACGTGCCCCAGCCACCGATCGAAGGCGTCGACGATCGCGTCGAACGACCCCCAGTGATCCAGGTGGTCCGCCTCGACGTTGGTGACGACCGCTACGTGGGGCTCGAGGAGAAGGAAGGACCCGTCGCTCTCATCCGATTCCGCTACCGAGAGCCGGCTCGTCCCGTGGCGGGCGTTCGTGCCCGAGTCGTTGAGGCCCCCTCCGATCAGGTAGGTGGGATCCGACCCCCCGTCGAGAAGGATCGAGACGATCATCGAGGTCGTCGTCGTCTTGCCGTGCGTGCCGGCGACGATCACGGCATCTGTTCCCTCGAGAACGAGAGCCAGGGCTCGCCCGCGCGTGATGACCTCGATCCCGGCGTCGCGCGCGGCGACGACCTCGGGATTGGTTTCGGGGATCGCGGACGAGATCACAACCAGATCCACACCGGCGACGTTCGATGCGTCGTGGCCGATCGACACCGCGGCTCCGGTTGCTTCGAGCACACCTATAGCGCTCGAACGCTTGAGGTCTGAGCCCGAGACCGAGAGCCCTCTCTCGAGGAGGACCTTCGCGATCGCAGACATCCCCGCTCCGCCGATACCCACGAAGTGGATCTTGCGCTTGTTCTCGAAGCTCACGAGCCGGCCTCCTCGACGACCTGCGCGAGGCGGCCGGCTGCATCCGGAACGCCCGTCTTCGCGGCCGCGACCTGCATCTCGGCCAGCCGCTCGCTACCCGACAACAACGACCCCGCGAGTCTATCGATGGACTCGGGCGTAACGTCTGCATCCGCAACGACGATCGCGGCTCCCGCGTCCTCGAGGACGCGGCCGTGGAGTTCCTGCTGACGGTCCCGGTGGTAGGGATAAGGAACGATGAGGGCAGGAACGCCGGTCACGCCCAGTTCGGCGACGGTCGTGGCGCCTCCTCTGCACAGGGCCAGATCCGCAACCGCGTAAGCCCCGACCATGCGGTCCACGAACTCGACCTGCCGGTAGATCAGCGCGCCGGTACTGGTCCCGGCACGCGCGCGGAGGTCTTCCGCCTGTGACC
>JBKJZQ010000091.1:0-6944 GCA_046715095.1 Actinomycetota bacterium
GGGCCGGGCGCGGTCCTCGGCGAACGTGCACTGCTCGAGGGCGGGTCACGTACCTCAACGTTACGCGCGAGGACGCCGGCGAAGGTGGCAGTCGTCTCGGGTGAGGACGTCGATCGCGACAAGCTCGCCGAGCTCTCAAGGGGTCACCGTCGCGAGGAAGAGGGGACTTGAAGGTCCACATCTGCGGCGTACGTGGATCCACCCCGGCGACCGGCCCCGACTTCGTTCGGTTCGGAGGCGACACACCATAGATTCCATTCAATGCGGCTATCGGAAGAGTGACCGGCTTCAGCTGTCCCTAACAAGTGTTCGAGTGGCTCGTTCCTCGCCCCACCTCAGCGCTTCGTCCTTCGTTCTCCCGGCTGGTCCGTCTTGGTGATACACGGGTCGGTCTTTGACCGCGATCTCCCAGATAACGGAGTAAGTGCTTTTCTCTTTTCCAGTGGATCCGGCCCGGCATCTCTCGCGGCAGTCTTTGGTATTTTGGCTGTGGTCGAGGGCAGCGCCCCCTGGTCGGCGGCCACGTTTTGGTATTTTGACATTTATCGGCTTCTAAGCCAAAATACCAAATATGCGTTTCGGGCCCGAACCAGCAAGAGTTGAAACGATCCCGCTGCTCGTCGAAGAGTTCTTGGATCGGCAACCCGAGGTATCGATGGGAGACATCCTCGAGCGATCGGGTCTGACCAGACAAGCGATCCAGTACCACCTCAAACGACTGATCGCGAGCGGTGAACTCGAGCCCGTGGGGGCGGGGCGGGCCCGCCGGTACCGCCGTCCTCTTCTCTTCAGCGGCACGTTCGACACGAAGGGTCTTCAAGAGGACCGGGTCTGGAGAGAGGTTCGGTCGAGCGTCTCTGAGCTCGATGAGCTCAACAGCAACGCCGAGCGGATCACGAACTACGCCTTTACTGAGATGTTGAACAACGCGATCGACCATTCGGGATCGGAGACGGTCCGGGTCACGGTGAGGCATCGCGACGCCCGATTCGCGTTCGCCATCGCAGACGAGGGCATCGGCGCCTTCGAACATGTTCGGCTTCATGCTGAGCTCGAGGATCATGTTGCTGCTATCCAGGAGATCTCCAAGGGAAAGATGACCACCGATCCGAAACACCACACCGGGCAGGGCATCTTCTTCACGTCGAAAGCGGTTGAGTGGTTCTCCCTCGCAAGTAATGGCTGGAGATGGGTCGTCGACAACATCAGAGGGGATCACACGATCGGTCAGTCTCAAGTGCGTAAGGGAACAGTCGTGCGGTTCGAGGTGGACCCGAGCACGGAACGTGAGCTCAACTCGGTCTTCGATGAGTACACCGACGAGGACACGCTTGCCTTCGACAAGTCGCGTACTACGGTGAGGCTTTTCGAGTACGACGTGCCATTCGTCTCACGTTCAGAGGCCAAGCGTTTGGTGAGGAATCTCGACCGGTTCCGGGAGGTCGTTGTCGATTTTCGAGGGATCGACCAGGTTGGTCAAGGTTTCGCCGACGAACTGTTCCGGGTCTGGCAGAGAGAGCATCTGGGGACGAGATTGATCCCGGTCAACATGGGACCTGCGGCACGGCTCATGGTTGACAGGGCCCTGACGGACGCGCAAAGGGCTGAGCCCTAGAAGCCGGCGCCTTATCGGCTGAATGAAACGCGCCGTGTCGGATCGGGGAAGTGGAGCACAATCAAGGCCCGGACCTGCGAGCTTCGTTCTTTTCCTCCAAAGCAACCTCTGGTGTTGTTTCAGAGGAAAAGAACGTCTTCACGGGAGTCCGAGGTAGTGCGCGCTGTGTTTGGACGGGCCGGAGTGGGTAGGACTCCTTCAAGACGTTGCAGGCGATCCGGAGGAGGCGTCATGAGCGGTACCGACAAGGCGAAGAACAAGGCTGAAGAGGTCAAGGGGAAGATCAAAGAAGGCGTGGGATCGGCTACGGGCGACGAGAGCACCGAGGCCGAAGGCCGCGGCGACCAGGCGAAGGCCAACCAGGAGGGCCCTCTGTCGTTCCAGGGCCGCCGGGCTTGCTTAGGTTGCGTATTCGAAGACGACGGCCGTTTCGGGATCAGGATCAACGATCGACCGGGACGGTACTTCGCATGGGGGCCACCGGGTCCGGTGAACGACCGCAACCTCTGTCTGGAGGCCTATTCACCGATCTCGAGGCACCGGTACAGGTAGCAGGTGGAAGGGATTGGCACGGCACTTGTGCTCTATGTCTGAAATACGTGGTTGTGCGTATTCATTATCCCGGCCCGGAGGTACACCATTTCCTTAACGAGCGGATGCGCCCCCCGAAGGGCGTCCTGGCGAGAGGGCAGGGAAATGGCCAAGCTGAAGTTGGTAGGCGCCGGCGGAACCGGTTTCGTGGCGACAGATAGAGAGGCCGAGCTCCGTCGAGCCCAGGAGCGAGCCTTCGACGGAGTGAAGCGTGCCCGATCCGAGTCCGACCGGGAGTTCGCCATGCAGCGCGCCGTCGCCGATCTCGTCGACGCGTGCGAGCGTTACATCTCCGAGGCGGCCGTACCTCGTTCTTCGTAAACCTTGATTCCACCACCGAACCGAAGCCCGTCCCTCGAGGGCGGGCTTCTTGCTATCGCGGGCCTTCAGCTCATCCGCGCGCCCGGGCGGTGTCCGATTCGCCCTGTTAGCACCTTTTCTGACGCTTGCAAGGCTAGTCATAGGTGCTCGTCCTCAGATTATTTACTCGGAACCCTAAAGCCCCGCTCGGGTGAGGACGACCCCAACATCAAGTGATCGAAGAATCCTGAACCCGGTCAAGCAGATGGTCCGGTTACAAGGCGGAGGGCCGAGCTCTATGAAGCGCGCTTTTGGAGTTACGAACATCGCATGCGGAGTCACCTGGGGAGAGCGCAAGAGGCCTCGCCTCTTCGACGCGTGCGCCATCGCGCTGTGCGCTGCTCTGATGGGAATGACCTACAACCAATGAACTGGTCCGGCAGGACGGCGACTCTAGCGAGGGAACGGAAGCTTCGGCTTCCGTTCCCCTCCTTGACCGGTGAGCAGCGCGTGTGGATGCTCACGGTTTTCTTCGCCGTGTCGGGGATCGCGATCTACTTCACGTACTCGATCGATATCCCCAGTCACGACAGGCAGTTCCACATCCCTTGGTGGATCCTGGCCCCCATGTTCGCGGTCTCCGAGGTCGCCGTCGCGCATCTGCAGTTGCGGCGGGAGGTGGTTTCGGCGTCGCTCGTCGAGATCCCCCTGATCCTCGGACTGTTCTTCTCGACGCCGGCGGAGCTGACGCTTGGGCTCTTGATCGGGATCTTCATCGCCCTTCAGCTACGGCGGCAACCACTGCTGAAGCTCTCCTTCAACCTGGCCAAGTACCTCCTTGAGGTCGGTCTCGCCCTCGCGGTGTTCCACTATGTGGTGGGGATGAGCGCTCCGATGGGAGCACGTGGCTGGCTTGGGACGTTCTCGACGACCCTGATGTCCGACATCTTCTCGGGCCTGGCCGTGTACCTGGCGATCTGCCTGATGCAAGGAAAGCATGAGGGACTTCCGGCGGTTGTCGGCTTCGGGACGATCGTTTCGCTCGCCAACACCTGTATCGCGTTGCTCGCGGCGACGATCCTGTGGAGCAGCCCGAAGTCCGGCTGGCTCCTCGTGTTCCCGGCGGTCCTGCTGTTCTTCGCGTATCAGGCTTACACGAACCAGCGCGAACGCCACCAGAGCATGGAGAAACTCTTCGACTCCGCGAAGGTGTTGCAGCGTTCCGTGGATACGAAGACCGTCGTCTCGGCGATGCTTTCTCAGGCGAGACAGATCGTGCTGGCCGACTACGCGGAGTACGTCCTCTTCGGATCGGCGGATCGACCGGCATTGTTCTCTTCGCAAGGACCGGGGGAGGAATCGGTCTCTCTGAGGAACGCGGAGATGGACCCAGCCGAGGGACTGTGGGCAAGGATCGCCTCCGAGGGCCAGTTCGTTCTGTTGGCTCGCCCGATCAAGGACGAGAAGCTCCAGCGGCACTTCGAGGCCCGCGGGATCCACGACGCGATCGCGGTTCCGATCTTTGGGTCTGAGGGCGAGAACGTCGTCGGCCAACTGCTCGTGGGGAATCATCTCGGTGACGTGAGGACCTTCGATGAGGGGGACCTTCGACTCCTCGAGACCCTCGCCAGTCACGCGAGCGTTGCCCTCGAGAAGGGTGCGTTGATCGATAGCCTCGCCAGGCAGGCCGCCGAGAACGAGTATCAAGCGCAACACGACGCGCTGACCGGTCTCTACAACCGGGCCTTCTTCCGCGACCGCGTCCAGTCGGCCATCGCGGAGACGGGAGCGGACGGGTTGCTGGCCGTCCTCCTCATGGACCTCGACCGTTTCAAGGAGATCAACGACACCCTCGGACACCACATCGGGGACGGTCTTCTCGTCGAGCTGGCGGCACGGCTGTCGGCACGCATGCCGCGAGGCTCGACGGTAGCGCGTCTCGGAGGAGACGAGTTTGCCATCCTGCTCCCGGAGATCGAGAGTCTCTCGTCCGCGACTCAGGCGGCCGATGAGCTGGTTGCCAGGATAACGGCCCCGTTCTCGCTCGAGCAACTGACCCTGGATGTCGACGGCAGCATCGGTATCGCGTTGTATCCGATCCATGGCCTGGACGCCGACACGCTGATGCAGCGCGCCGACGTGGCGATGTACCTCGCCAAGGAGAACCACCGCGGCTACGAGATCTATGCCTCCGATCGTGACCAGTACAGTCCGAGCCGGCTGGCCCTGGTCGCGGAGCTGAGAGCGGCCATCGATCAGCGTGAGCTCGAGGTCTGGTACCAGCCGAAGATCGACCTGAGCACTCAGGAGGTGCTGGGGGCCGAGGCGCTCGTCCGCTGGCACCACCCGCGCAATGGAATGATGTCGCCTGATGAGTTCGTTTCGTTGGCCGAGCACACCGGTTTGATCGGTCCGATGACGGAGCTGGTTCTCGATCAGGCGCTCGAGAAGTGCCGTCAACTGAGACGCGATGGACGCGACGGCTTTAAGGTCGCGGTCAACCTATCGGTTAGGAACCTGATGGACTCCAACCTCCCGCATCTAGTGTCCAAGCTCCTGCTCAAATGGAACCTGCCGGCCGAAGCGTTGCAGCTCGAGATCACTGAGAGCACGATCATGGCCGACCCGGTCAGGGCGATCACGACGCTGTCTGCGCTGAAGCGTATGGGCATCGCCCTCTCGATCGACGACTTCGGGACCGGCTATTCGTCGCTCTCGTATCTCAAGAGACTCCCCGTTGCCGAGGTGAAGATCGACCGCTCCTTCGTGATGGGCATGACCACCGACGAGAACGACGGGGTGATCGTGCGGTCCGTTATCGACCTCGCTCGTAACCTCGGCCTGGAGGTCGTGGCCGAAGGGATCGAGACCCAGCAGGCATGGGATCGACTGCTCACTCTCGGATGCAGGATCGGCCAGGGGTACTTCATCAGCCGTCCGCTGCCTCCGGCGGAGCTGGATCAGTGGCTCGAGGAAGCCTCGGTCGATGCCGGAATCGCGCGCCCCAGGCGGGCAGACGGCGTCGTTCAACTGGTACCCCGGCGCCACGCATCCGGGTGGTCTCGCTAGCGTCGCACCACCCGCCCAGGAAGGGCGATACTCGTCCACCGTGGACACTCACACCAGATCGATCGAAACAGGGGGCCAGCGCGCCCGCATCTACGACGCCGGCGAAGGTCGCCCGGTGGTCGTCCTTCACGGATGGGGAGGACGGATCGAGTCGATGACTCCCGTGCTCAACTGCCTGTCCGGAGGCTTCCGGGTCGTCGCGTTCGACCTTCCGGGCTTCGGGGAATCCCCGCTCCCGACCGGGGTGTGGGGGACCCCTGACTATGCCGCGTTCATCCGCGACTCGCTTCATGACCTCGGCGTCGATCGAGCGATGTTCGTCGGCCATTCGTTCGGGGCCAAGGTGTCTCTGTACCTTGCTGCAACCCATCAGGATCTGGTCGAGAAGCTCGTCGCTCAGGGTTCCTCGGGTCTGAGGACGCCCCCGTCGCTGCAGGCGCGGATCAAACGTTCGATGTCCAAGGGGGCGAGGCTCGTTGGGACGGCGGGGCCGCTGGGACGCACGATCCGGGACGCGGTCTACCAGAGGATCCAGTCCGAGGACTATAAGAACGCCGGGTCGCTCCGACCTATCTTCGTGAAGGTGGTCAACGAAGACATCGCCGGGCTGCTCCCCCGTATCACCGCGCCGACGTTGCTCGTCTGGGGTACTGAAGATGAGGCCGTTCCCCTGTCTCACGCTAGGAAGATGGAGAGCCTGATCCGGGACTCAGGCCTGGTGCTCTTCGAGGACGCAGGGCACTTCGCCTACCTCGACGAGAGCGACCGTTTCTGCCGGGTCGTGAGCCATTTCTTCTCGCAGGGAGTTTCGTGAACCGCGCAGATCCTTTCTCCGGTTACTCGCTGGTGCTCCGAACGATCATCTACGGCCTGATCCCGGCATTCTCAGTGTGGCAGTACTTCAGGTACAAGCGCGCGCTGCACATCTTCCAACTCGAGGGTTACAAGAGAGAGCGTTTCCTGGAGTGGTGCAGGGCGCATCCACAGCGGGCCCGATTCCTCGGTGCGGTCGATGCGAAGAAACCGCTCGTGATGACCGGGCGAGCGAGGCGCATCCTCTGGACCGCAACCCTCATCACGCCGTTCCTCATCCTGATCCCCTCCGGGGGGATCCACGTCGGTTTCGGGGGCTGGCCCTACGACGTGATCACCTGGGCGCTGATGACCGCGGTCGTCTTCCATCTCGCGCCGCGCGTACTCCTCTTGGCGGACGTCCTGATGAGCCCGGTCCAGAGCTACATCAACAACGGCTACCTGAGAAAGGCGCGCGCGAAACTGGCCGACGTGACGCCGACGGTCGTCGGCATCGCCGGGTCTTTCGGGAAGACGTCGACCAAGTTCGCCATCGAGAGGTTGATCGGACCGGAAG
>JBKJZQ010000092.1:0-6890 GCA_046715095.1 Actinomycetota bacterium
CCTTCTTGCTGGAGGAGCGCTCTGGTCCACACGATGGAGTCGCGCGCGGTGACCTTCACCTTGCCGTCGAGGACATCGGGGTCGAAGATCGGCGGAACGTAGCCATCTTCGAGCGAGCGGAGGCCGTAGACGAGCTCGCCGAGCTCCGGCTCGGCCGCGAACACCTTGATCCCTGGGTCATGCTCCTTCAGCCGTCGACCGACACCGGTAAGCGTCCCGCCGGTACCGAGACCGGCGACGAACGCCTTGATGTCCGGAAGGTCCTCGAGGATCTCTGGTCCCGTCCCTTCGTAATGGGCCTTAACGTTGGCCGGGTTCCCGTACTGGAACGGCATGTAGTAGGCGTCGTCGGTGGCGAGCTTCTGCGCCATCGCTACCGAGCCGTTGGTGCCCTCCGCCCCCGGAGAGAAGATGATCTCGGCCCCATAGGCCTTGAGCAGCGAGACGCGCTCGTGGCTCGCGTTGTCCGGCATGACCGCGGTGAAGCGGTAGCCCTTGAGCTTCGTCACCATCGCCATCGCGATCCCGGTGTTGCCGGAGGTCGGCTCGAGGATCGTCTTATCCTTCGTGAGCTCCCCCGACGACTCGCCGGCTTCGATCAGCGCCACCGCGATGCGGTCCTTGACCGAACCGGTGGGGTTCTGGCCCTCGAGCTTGACCCACAGCCGGACGTTCTCGACCGGGGAGAGTGACTGGACCTGAACCATCGGCGTATGTCCGATCAGGTCCAGGACCGACTTGTACCTCACTAGCCGCCGGCGACGGACGGGAGCAGGGCGACCTGGTCGCCCTCGTTCGCCTTGGTCTCGAGCTTATCGAGGTACCGGGCGTCTTCGTCGTTAACGTAGACGTTCACGTAGCGGTGCAGTTCGCCGGCCTCGTTCACGATCTGACCCTTGAAGCCCGGGAAGCGCTCGTCGAGTTGGTCGATCAGCTGGCCGATCGTGCCCGGAGCCAGATCTATCTCGGACTCGTTGCCGGTGAGCTTTCGGAACATCGTTGGGATCTTGACCTTGACCGCTCCGGTGGTAGCCACATTGCCTCCTTGTAAATATTGCAAAGTCGATTCTTCCACGTTCAACCCAGAACCTCGACCGGAATTTCCTCGATCTCACCAGTCTCCGCGCTCCACAACTCCTTCACGATCCGAAAGGCCCTGATCGTCGCCGGTTCTGTGGTGAGCGAGACGAGCACGTAAGGAACGTCCTCCCTCGCCTCGCGGACATCGGTGGGCGACGGGTAGGCCTCCGTTCGGGTGTGGGAGTGAAACACGCCCCCCAGCTCCCATCCCCTGTCGTCGAGGTCCCGGTACACCTCCAGCTGCTCCTTGGGATCCAGCGCGTAACGGACCGGACTTGCCGAGGCGTTGGCCAGTTTGTAGATGTGAACCACCTCTCCGTCCCGGATCGCGATGAGGCCACACGCCTCGTTGGGACGGCCCTCGAGGAGGTGGGCCACCATCTCGTCCGCAAGCTCCCGGGGGAACCTCATCTCGGTCACGCAGCTCCTTGCGGTCGTGGATATCGGGGTTCGTATCCTCCCAGAGCCGGGGACCTCCCCTCGCCGGAGCCAAGTACCCCCGATGGGGGCTCGATCTCACCCAGTAGCGAGTTGAATCGGACACCCCACGAGCCGATGTTCCAGCCATGAAGGTTCTTCTGGTAGACGACCACGCTCCCATCCGTCGCGGTATCAGGCAGCTCCTCGAGCTCCGGGCCGAGTTCGAGGTGGTCGGCGAGGGCGCCAACGGTGAGGAGGCGGTGCGTCAGGTCGACGAGTTGTCTCCCGACATCGTCCTCATGGACATGAACATGCCGGTGATGAACGGCGCCGACGCAACCCGAGCGATCAAAGAGCGGCACCCCGAAGTTCATGTCGTGGGACTCACCGCGTTCGGTGAGATGTCGCTCGTCTCCGCGATGGTCAAGGCCGGTGCCGCGGGCTATCTCCTCAAAGGAGGGGCACCCGACGAACTGATCGACTCGCTGAAGGCTGTAGCCCGGGGCCAGGGCGCCCTCGACAAGGGGGTCACCAAGGCGGTCATGGACGACATGGCCGAGATGCACAAGAAGGAAGCGAAGGCCTTCGCGGAGCTGGACCGGATGAAGAGCGAGTTCGTTGCGCTCATCACTCACGAACTGCGTACGCCGCTCACGTCGATCAAGGGCGGCATCCATACGCTGCAACGTGGTTGGAACGAGGTCGACGAGAAGATGAAACTCGAGTTCCTCGACACGATCACGAGACAGTGCGACCGGCTCTCGAACATAATCGAGAAGATCCTTCTGGTTTCGGGGATCCAGCGCGGTGGACTAGGACTCGAACCAACCGTCTTCCGCCTCGACCACATCACGCAGGAAGCATGCGACGTCCTCGCCGCCAAATCCGCCGGACGGACGGTCGTCCTGGACATCGCTCCGGTCGAGGCGAGCGGAGATCCGAAGCGCCTCATGGAGGTGATCGTTGCGCTTCTGGACAACGCGCTCACGTTCACCGAGGGCCGGATCGACATCGCCGTCGGAGAAACTAGGGGCGAGCCGTTCCTAAGGGTCAAAGACGAAGGCCCGGGCATGGAGCAGTCCATCCTCGATCGCTTGGTACAGACCCCCTTCATCCAGGGAGACTCGTCATCGACGCGCGCCGCCGGGGGCCTGGGCCTGTCCCTCTACATCGCGAAGCAGACGATCGAGGCCTCCAAGGGTCGCTTGCTGGTGACGACGGGCCCGGATAGGGGCTCCGTTTTCGAGATGCTTCTGACCGCGCCGGCCGGCTGATCCGTTACGACCCCTTTCCTGTTCTGTGTAGAGATTTGGGGCTCTCTGGACGGTGCCCTCAGCTACTGAGAACGGTTACTCGTCGAGTGACTAGTGCACCTTCGCGTAAGTAGCGTCAATATCCAGAGCGTCACTGCGCGGCGAGGGCAAGGCGCGAGGAGTCGTGCGTACCGGGGAGTACGTGCGCGACGAGCAACGCAGCCATCGCCGACCGAACCATCTGAGTCGCGGCGGGCGAAGCGATGCTGCGGCGAAGATGGCGAGGCTCAGGGGCGCTCTGGTGTCACGGTTATTTGCGCGGAGGTGCACTAGGCCCAGTCTGCCTCAGCCTGAAGCGAGCGAGGCGACCAGGAGCGCCTGGCCGAGGTGATACGTGACGATGATCGACAGGGGCGCCCACGTCGTCGCCCGGACGAAACGAGACCATCCGATCAGGGTGTCCGAGACGTAGAACAGCACCGCACCCGCGATCGCGAGCGGATCCCCAGACACCAGAGCGGCCGAGACCATGAGCGTGATGACCGCGGTGTATGCAGCCACGGGAGGGCCCAGCGATGCATGCCATGCCACCGCTCCCCGGACGATCCGGCGCGCCAGAGGGAGGCCCGCAACGATGAGAACCAGGGTCACTACCGTCCACGAGACCCCCGAGGCAGCATCGATGCGGAGACCGACCACGTAGGCGACATGCCCCAGGAGGAATGCGGACAGACCGGCCACGAAACGATCCGCCGGGAGCATGAGGAATACGTCTCCGGCGAGCCCGAAGCAGAGCGCGATGACGAAGGCCGCCCTGACCTTCGGATCGGCGCTATCGATCGCGAGCGCGGCCGCGATCAAGGCGGCCAGGGTTGCGGGCTTGAAGACGAACTCGAGACGCTTGTTGGACCTCAGGACGGCGAACCAATCGCACAGTGCAAAGACGGCTGCAGCGGCGAACGCTGCCCACGCAAGCACCGTCACACGGTCCACTCCTCGACCGTTATCGCGTACATCCGGTGGTCCTCCCATACCCCGTTGATGTTCAGGTAGCGAGGAGAGACTCCTTCGAAACGGAAGCCGGCCCTCTCGAGTACCCGGATCGAGCCGGCGTTCCGCTGGATAACGCCCGCCTGAACCCGGTGCAGACGCGCGCTCTCGAACGCGAACCGGAGTGTGAGAAGTACGCCTTCCGTTGCGTAGCCCTTCCCGTTGTGTTGCCGGCCTACGAAGTAACCGAGCGTCGCGTTCTGCCATACCCCCCGGACGATGTTCGAGAGGGCCACCCGACCGACCAATTCTTCCGAGTGATTCAGGAGGATCCCAAACGCGAATCCCTGGTCGTTCGCTGCCTCCACAGCGCCGCGTTCGATCTCGGCCTCTTGGGCTTCGAGGGTCCAGAAGGCTTTATCGCGGCGAGGCTCCCACGGCGTCAGGAAATCGCGATTGCTTCTTCTTAGCTCGAGCAGGGAGGACGCATCGGCGCTCGTCAACGGCCGTATGAAGATCCGCTCTCCTCGTTCCATGGAGCCTAGTGACCGGTGGCCGAGAAGTGCTGGTAGTCCTGGGCCGAGCTCCAGTAGCCGCCCCAGCTCCACCCGACCTTGGAGAAGGCCCGCACGACTCCCCCGCCGTCGTTAATCATGCCTCGGGAGTCCTGAGACCTGTCCGCGTAACGCTCACCCTTCTCCGGAGAAACCGAACCGTCGCTCCGCACGAAGGGGTTCTGCACCGGATTGATGTCGATAGCGCGCCCGTAGGCATGCTCGGACCAGTGGTCCGTCCCTGCGACGTTCCGGCAATTGAACGCGGAGGTGTTGTTGTGATTCATCGAGCGGTTGTCGTCGGCCCCGTACGCATCCACCAACTTCATCCGCCTTATCGGGAACCTCTTCTTGAACAGCTTCCCGAAGACCTCGACCATGTTGTGAGCCTGGCGCTTGTTCACGACCAGCTTGCCGTCATGCACCTCGCGATCGAAGCCCCAGTAGTTGAGCCGGATGAGGCGCAGATGCTTCATGGGGACGGGGCAACCTTCGTGCCACGACGACCCGCGCATCCGCGTGGCGATGTCCTTGGGGATCTTCGTAACCTCGGCATCGAAGGTCGCACGCTCCTCTGCTGCAGAGGAGGCCGGAGCGTTCGCAGCATCATGACCCGAGGCGGGGGCCAGGCCGCTCGCGCTTGCGAGAACGCAGAGCGCGAAACCTACAAAACTAGACCGCTTGATCATGCTCTCCAGGGTACGTCGGTGGAGCTGATTGACCGGTGCGCGAACCGAGGAGAGCTGCCAGCCAGCGCTCTTCGGCTGAGGAGATGATCGCTGCATGACAAACTGAGCCCACTTGTCAGTGCGTATTACTCCAGCCGGTCATCGCCCAAGAACCACGTCGATCCCGCCCAGGATGAGCTCGAGTTGTGACCTCGGAACCCTTCCGACGTGCTCGGAAAGAACACTTCGATCCACGGCGACGATCTGCGAGACGTTAGCCACGGAATCCTTGGGCAGGCCGGTTCGCCGCGCCTCTAGGAGCACGTTGCCGGGAGCCGGGGCCCAGCGGAGATTACTCGTGAGAGGTACAACAACGACCGTCGCGCGGCGACTCGCGTTCAGGGCATCGCCCTGAACGACTACCACCGGCCGCGTGAATCCAGGACCTGAGCCCACGGGATCGGGCAAGGACGCCCAGAAGATGTCCCCTTGGGCGACTACCACTCGTTTCGTTCGAGCGCTTGGCGGCCGGCCTCGAGCAACCATGGGTCGGGCTGTGGATCGATTTCGGCTAGCGCATCCTCCATTGCCTGGGTGACGGCACCAGGATCTCGGCGGAGGAGATACTCCGACAACGCCTCCTGATATAGCCGACTTCGAGATTTGCCGGTTTTGCGGGCCATATCTTCAGCTTTGCTGAAGAGCTCATCGGGAATCGAGACGGCTGTTTTCATACCCAGAGTATAACCAGACGGGACGTCAGGCTGGAGGCGAATTACATCGTTGTCATTAGTGGAGCTGCCGGGAATCGAACCCGGGTCCCACGACCCCGCGATAGGGCTTCTACGAGCGTAGTCCGCGGTTAGGTTTCGGTCGGTAGCGGCCCGCGAACGGCAACGCTTCCAACCTAGTTCGAGCTAGATGTCCCGTCTTTCGCCTCGAACGAACTTCAGACGGTAAGCCTGCTAGACGACGCCGGGTCCCGAGATCGCAGGCTCATCTCGGGCCGACGGCCATCATTTAGGTGATGGCAACCGTGCATTACGCAGCGGCAGGTATAAGTTTCCCAGAGGATTAACGAGGTCACACCGGGAGTCCTCGGCTCGCTTCTCCTATCCCGGTACGGTCGAGGTCGATACCAGTTCAGCCCCTCGATATTTCGTACCGCCCCGCTACGTGCGCGGGGAAGTTGTCAATGTTCTGCTTCTAGATCTGAAGCGTACTTGGTACAACGCAGTGGGGGTCAGCCGGCTTCCCGACCCTCGGCCGGCCCTAAGTCCAGGGAACACGAGTTGATGCAGAAGCGCTTGCCGTTCGGCCCGGGGCCGTCGTCGAACACGTGGCCGAGGTGTGACCCGCACTTGGCGCACAGGACCTCGGTCCGCATCATGTTAAGGCTCGGATCGATCCGGGTCTCGATGTTGTCGGCTACACCGGGCTCGGTGAAGCTCGGCCATCCCGTCCCGGAGTCGAACTTGGTCTCCGACGAGAACAGTTCCGCCCCACACGCGGCGCAGGAGTAGGTCCCGTCGTCCTTCGTGTTCACGTACTTCCCGGTGAACGCCGGCTCAGTCCCGTGGTTACGCATGATCTCGTACTGCTCGGGGCTGAGCAGCGCGCGCCACTCTTCTTCGGTTCTCTGGGTCGTCTCGGACACGATCAACCTCCTTCTCAGCGACGTCGTCCCAACGCTTGTTGCATCTGTCTCTGCGCATCTCGCTTGGCCGTCGACTGCCTCTTGTCGTGGACGTTCTTCCCTCTGGCGATGGCGAGCTCCGCCTTTACCATCCCCTGCCTAAAGTAGAGGCGCAGAGGAACCAGCGTGCGACCCTCTTGCGATACCCGCTTGTGGAGCAGCTCGATCTGTGAACGCTTCAGAAGCAGCTACCGCGGGCGCTCGGGGTTGTGGTTCTCGCGGTTCCCAT
>JBKJZQ010000093.1:0-4413 GCA_046715095.1 Actinomycetota bacterium
GGATTGGACGCCCCCCATGGGCGCGGAGTTACACGCGTGTCAACTTGGGCGTGCGGGGCCCTCCCGGGGCCCACCCGGCGCCAAAAGGGGTGCATAGAAGATAGCCCGAGTGGGCTATTCACTCGTGCCTTTGGGCCCCCCAGAATCACTCGAAGGGCGGGGGTCCAGTCGCATTCGCCGCCGCAGTCATCCGACGCACTGCCCGCGCGTCGGAGGCTCCCGCCCTCATAAAACCCCCTGAGCGGATGGTTCTTCAGCCGGTGACGCGCATGGGGACGGTCGCTCGAGCGACCTCGCGGCCGTCGAGCGAGAACACCACCTCGTAATCATCGGTGGCGTAGATGACCTTCAGATCGGCGACCTCGTCCTCCAGCTTCTCGACGTGCTCCGGCGTCGCGAGGTGGATCTCCCGAGGGATGCTCTCGTACAGCGTCGTGCCGCCCGGCGTCTTCAATCTCCAGATCTCGGTGCAGGTGCCGTGGTCGTCTCCCCATCCCCTGAGGACGAGGAACGCTGCTGCGATGCCCGGCTCCTCGGGAAGGAGGATCTCATTATCCAATCCCGGGTGAACGCGCCCGCCCTTGTCGTAGAACAGCTGACGATCGATGACCTTGGCGTACTTGAGCCGTGCACCCATTCACTCTCCCCTTGGATCGCTCGAAGGTTTGTAGACGTCTATCTGAACATCTTGGTCGGTGAGTTCTTTCTGAAGGGCCTCGAGCCCGATGGCCGTAACCGGGGGCAACACGCCTGTTGGTCCACCGGCGCGATCGGCCAGCTCCATCGCGCCGGCGGTTAGCGTCTGCGCGGTAAGACCGTAGACGTCGCGTCCTTGCAACGAGACGTTCCTCCACGTCGAGCCGTCGGAAGCTTCCGCGAGGATCGTCCAGCGCGCGTCGCGAGCCCGGTCCCCCGGACCTTCGGGTAACAACGAGATCATCTTGTCGGTTGCCGCTCGTGCCCCCGGCGCCCTCATAGCCAGCCTCAACGCGAGGAGGGCGGGCCGTGCCGCGGCCTTCTGCATCCGCCCCACCGTGACGAAGGTCTCGAAGCGTTCCATGTCCACGTGCCTCGGAGCGAGGTGGCCGATCGCCAGTGGGGCGCTGATGCTCTGCTTGGGACCGAGAGGGGGCGGCATCGGAGCCCAACGGCTGTACTCCGCGGCGCCGACCGGCTCCGGACGCCCGTGGGCGATCCGCGAGCCCGGCTCGAGAATGATCCCGACAAGAGACTTAATCGTTCCCACCGAGGCACTCGACGGCAGCGCATAGGTGAGATCGACCTGCGGCCGTTCCATGCCCTCGGTGGCGAGTGCTACCGCGACGTCGCCCGGCACCTCGTCGAACCCCATGCAAGGGGCGATCACGATGCCGCGCTTCTTCGCTTCGTCGTCCTTCTCGCGGATGAGCCGAGCTACGAAGGTCCCCTCTCCGGTGGAATCGAGATAGTGCACTCCGGCCTTGAGGGCGGCTTCGACGGCGGTCTGTCCCATCTCGACGAACGGTCCGACACAGGTGATGAGAGCACCGGCGCCGTCGATCGCGGACGCGAGTGCATCCACATCGGCGGCATCCGCGACATGGATGTCGGGAGATCCGGTAACCGAGGCCAGCGCTTCCAGCTTGGCGCGATCACGGCCTGCGATCGCGAAGTCTGCACCGCGTTCCGAGAGGGCATGGGCCGTGAGCCTGCCGGTGTATCCGGTTGCCCCGAACAGCACGATACGACCCATCGAACCAGATTACCCGTGACCGGTAACCTCTGGACCATGTCGCTCGCGGAGATCACCGGAACGATCCATCTCGTCAGGCACGGGAACGTCGAGAACCCCAAGGCCGTCCTCTACGGACGGCTTCCCGACTTCCACCTGTCCGAGCTCGGACGGCGTCAAGCCGAGGAGGCCGGGGAACGTTTGGCGGGGGCGAACGTGACCTCTCTGTGGGCGAGCCCGCTCGAGCGCGCGCAGGAGACGGCGGAGGCGATAGCCCGGCATCACGACGCCCCGATCGTTACCGACGACCGCCTTCTCGAAAGCGACACGCGCTTCGAGGGCATCAAGAGATCACCGATGACGTTCCTGATGGATCCCCGCAACTGGTGGAAGATGCGCAACCCGCTCAAGCCATCGTGGGGCGAAACCTTCGCTCAGATCGGAGAGCGGATGCTGTCGGTGATGGCCGAGGCCAGCAAGGCCGCGGCCGGCGGAGAGACCGTCCTGGTGGCGCATCAGACGCCGGTGGTGGTGGCTCGTAACACGATGTCCGGGAAGAGGGGCCCTCCATGGCTCGGCGGCACGCGTTGCGAGACTGGGTCGATCACCACGATGGTGATGGAGGAGGGCCGGTTGGTGTCGGCCTCTTACTTCGTCCCCTCGACCTGATCCTCTCCATCCACCTTGACGGTCTCGAGCAACGGCGACGAACACACCGGGCAGACCGGCGTGGCGTCATTCTCGATGTAAACGGTGCGCTGGCAGGTGGGACAGAAAGAACTGAGGGCCATGATCGAGAAGGTAGCCTGCCCGGGAGGCTTTGGCCAGCGAAACCTTCCGTTTTCTCCACGTCGTTCCACACCCAGGTGCTGAGATCAGAAGCCGTTCGTCTCGACGAACGGCAGAACAAAGAGGGGCGAGATTGGATCCGTACGACGCCATTGTGATCGGCGCAGGCCATAACGGCCTCATATCAGGTTGCTATCTCGCCAGGGCGGGTCTCAGGGTCGTGGTTCTCGAGCGAACCGACCGGATCGGTGGAGCGTGCGTGACCGAGGAGCTGTGGCCCGGGGTCCGCATGTCGACCGCGTCGTATGCGACCTCCCTCCTGGTCCCCGAGGTCATCCACGAGCTCGGTCTCGACATCGACATCAGGTTGAAGGACCCGGACTTCTTCCACCCCTACGAGGACGGCGGGGGCCTGCTTTTCTGGGACGATCCGAAGAAGACGCACGACGCGATCGCGCACCTGTCCAAGAAGGATGCCGAGGCCTATCCTCGCTTCCACGAGCTCTTCGATGAGGCGGCTCGCCGCCTGACCCCACTGCTCCATTACCCGGCCACTCGCAAGCAGGCGCGCCGGGCGTTCCGGCAGTCCGAGATCGAGGGCCTCTTCGCCACGACCGTCACCGGGTCGATCGCGGAGGTCGTCGAGGAGTACTTCGAGCACGAGTTGATGCGGGGCATCCACGCGTCGCAGGGTCTGATCGGCACCGCCGCCGGCCCCCGTACGCCGGGCACCGCGTACGTCTACCTTCACCACGCTTTCGGGATGGCCACCGGACGACTCGGCCGGTGGGGGTTCGTGCGCGGGGGCCAGGGGGCGGTTACCCAGGCGCTCGCAGACGTTCTCAGGGCGTCCGGAGGGGAGATCCGCACCGAGGTCGAGGTCGACCACTTGAAGCTCGATCCACGCCGGCGGGCAAGCGGCGTGGTGCTGACGGGTGGCGAGGAGATCGACGCCGGCACCGTTCTGTCGGGCGCGGACCCTAAACGCACGCTCACGTTCGTCCCCGAGGATTCGGTCCCCCCGGAGTTCGTCGCGGACATCGACATCTATCCGAGCGAGGGCACGGTTGTGAAGGTGAACTGTGCACTCTCGGGGCTGCCGAAGTTCCGCGGCATCGGTAGCGAGGGCGTCGCCGGCCCGGAGCACATGGGAACGATCTCGGTGGCGCCTTCGATCGACTACCTGGAGGCCTCCGCCCGGGAGGCGGCGGCCGGTAAGGTACCGGCCGAGATGTTCTGCGAAGCATGGATCCAGACCGCGAGCGAACCGGAGCTGGCCCCGGAGGGCAAGCACACGCTCTCCGTCTTCGCTCAGTACGCGCCGTACGCGCTTGCCGAAGGATCGTGGGATGAACGGCGGGATGAGATCGGCGACACGGTCATCGCCAACCTCGAGCGGTACGCGCCGGGACTAACCGATCTCGTCGAGGAGCGCGTCGTGTTCGGGCCCCCGGATCTCGAGGCTCGTTTCGGGTTGACCGGCGGGAACATCTTCCACGGCGAGATCCTTCCGGACTGGATCTTCGAGGGGCGCCCGGCGAGTCCGTGGCATCGCTATCGTTTGCCGATCGCCGGCTTCTATCTGTGTGGGTCGGGCGCCCATCCGGGCGGCGGGGTGTGCGGTGCTCCGGGACGTAACGCGGCACGTGCGGTGCTCGTCGACCTCGCGGCGCGGGGTGTCGAACCGAGCGCTACGACTGCGGTCCGTACTTAGACCTGAGGTCGCCGCCGCCGCCGTCCCCCTCCGGATGAAGCGGGACGGGTTCCGCGACCGGTGCGGCCTGCGATCTCTCGACCACTTGGGCGGCGAGCTCTTCGGGCGGTCTCAACCCCGGATGTTCGACGTCGACCAGGTGCCCGCCCCCTTGTACTCGGGAGTTGTTATCACCGCAGCCGGGCCGATGAGGGATCGG
>JBKJZQ010000094.1:0-5772 GCA_046715095.1 Actinomycetota bacterium
CCCGGATTCCCGTACATGGGCGGCATGTCCGAGCGGATCGCAATCGGACGACGCGACTCCCCGCGCCAGAAGATCCCCGCCGGCTCGGTCGGGATCGCCGGCAAGCAAACGGGCATCTATTCGATAGAGTCGCCGGGCGGGTGGCAGCTGATCGGCCGCACACCTGTGCGACTCTTTCGGCCCGAAGATGATGAACCGAGTCTTCTCCGCGCGGGAGATCGCGTCCGTTTCATTTCGATCGACCCCGACGAGTACGAGAAACTCCGATCGCTCGAGGCGCCCTCGTGAGGATTCTGGATCCGGGTCTGATGACCACGGTGCAGGATCTCGGACGATTCGGCTACCAAAAGGACGGAATCACCACCGGTGGAGCAATGGATCCCCTGGCGCTGCGCATCGCCAACATCCTCGTGGGCAACGAGGAACATAACGCAGGACTCGAGATAACTCTGAAGGGGCCCACGATCGAGTTCCTTGGCGATTCCCTAATAGCGATCTGCGGTGCCGACCTGACGCCCGAGATCGCCGACGTGCGGGTGCCGAATTGGTGCGCGATCTGCGTAAAGGAAGGCTCGGTTCTGAGATTTGGGGACGATCGGTGGGGTTGTCGTGCTTATCTGGCGGTGTCGGGAGGGATCGACGTACCGGACGTGATGAACAGCAGGAGCACATATCTGCGCGCAGCCATCGGAGGGGTCGAAGGTCGTCCGCTGCGAGGCGGAGACGACATTCCCGTGGGATCCGTCAACGCGAACACGCTCGCAGTGAGCGCCGGCGGCCCCCTGCCGTTTGCGCTCACCGAACGGCATTTGCCCTCCGAGGAAGCTCTGGGACTCTACGAACGGGACAGGCCGTTACGCGTTCTGCGCGGCCCGCATTGGAATCTCTTTGATGAGCGCGACCGTCGTGTGTTTCTTAGAGAGGTGTTCGAGGTATCGACTTCGTCCGACCGGATGGGTTACCGGTTGTCCGGATCTTTGCTGGATGCCAGCGTGCGCGATGAATTGATCTCGAGCGCGGTTCTCTCCGGCACGGTCCAAGTGCCGCCGTCCGGAGAACCGATCGTGTTGATGGCGGACCGGCAGACAACGGGGGGCTATCCTGTGATCGGAGTGGTAGCCACTGCCGATCTTCCTTTGGTTGCGCAGTTGCGCCCGGGAGACCAGGTTCGATTCGAGGAAGTGAAGATTAAAGAGGCGCAGACCGAGTTGCGTTCGCAGGAAGAGCGGCTGCAGGGCTTCAAGGAGGTGATCTCCCACGCACCGGATCGACCTTAACTGCGACATGGGCGAGAGCTACGGCAACTACGCCCTTGGCAATGACGAACAAATTTTGGAGTTCGTCACGTCTGCAAACATCGCGTGCGGCTACCATGGCGGAGATCCGATGGTGATGCGCGCGACCGTGCAGATGGCACTCGAGAAGGGCGTTGCAATCGGAGCGCACCCGGGATACCCAGATCTTCAGGGGTTCGGCAGGCGGTTCATGAGCATCACACCCGAGGAAGCACGTGACATCGTCGTCTATCAGGTCGGTGCACTCGCGGCGTTCGTACATGCAGAGGGTGGAAGGATGCAACACGTCAAGGCGCACGGCGCGCTCTACAACGCGGCGGCAGCCGACCCTTCGCTTTCGCAGGCGATTGCAAGCGCGGTCCACAGCATCGATCCCGAGCTGATTCTGTTCGGGCTGTCGGGCAGTGAGCTGATAACCGCCGGAGAGGCCATCGGATTACACACCGCAAGCGAGGCGTTCGCCGACCGCACCTATCAGAGCGACGGGACGCTTACTCCACGCTGTCGTCCGGGAGCTCTCATCGATGATCACGACGATGCGGTCCGGCGGACGGTCCGCCTTGCCAAGGAGGACCGCGTGCGTTCGCAACAAGGGGTCGATGTCGAGGTCCGGGCCGACACGATCTGCATTCACGGAGACGGCCCGCACGCCCTTCCGCTCGCAAGGTTGATTCGCAAGGGCCTCGAAGACGCACAGATCGAGGTCAGACCGGTAGCTTCAACGTCATCCTGAACTCTGTACGGTTTTCCACCTATAGCGGGGGAGCCAAACCGCGCACAGAATCCGGTCGGATCGGCGCCTCGCCCCCGTCGGGATGGCACTTACTCAGAAGCGGGCCCTCGGCGGGACGCAGAAAATCAGGAGACTTCAGACCAGGCCGGGCAGTGGGGTTGGAAGGAGCAGTGCATGCACAGGGGTGAAGGGCTCGGGCGCCAGTCCTCGGTGTCGTGGGCTCGGCGGATCGCCCGGCCGAGGGCCTGCATCTGCTTCTCGAACGCGATCAGCATCCGCTCGTGGGGATCGAGCGTGAGGACCGAAGGGTCCGAGAGGTAGACGAGGCGGATCTGCGCCGGGATGATCCCGAACGCCCGCCAGCACACGAGGGCGTAGAACCTCAGGCCGAAGAAGGCGGCGAGCTCGCGCTGCGTCGACGGCACCCGGCCCGTCTTGTAGTCGGTGAGGATCCAGGACCCGTCGTCGCGTTCCTCGAGGCGGTCGATGATGCCCCGGAGGTGGATGTCGGGGAGCTCGTACTCGACCCACCACTCGAGCTTGCTCGCCGACAGCCCCCGGGGGTCTTCGAGTCGGAAGTAATTGCGCAGGAGGCGCATGGATTCGGCGAACCACTTGGCCTCGTCGACGGGGTCCAGCTCCGCGGGACGGATCTCGGCGTCGTCGTCCACCGCGTTCCACAGCCGGGTGAGGAGCTCCTCCGCCCGCTCCTGGGTGCGCACCTCGGGAGGCTCGAGGAAGATCCGCTGGAGCACCGAATGCACCAGCGACCCCTTGGCCTGGGCGCTCGAGACCGGCTCCGGGAGGCGGTCGACCGCGCGGTACTTGAACAGCTGCGGGCAGCTCTTGAAGTCTCGGGCGCTCGACGGCGAGAGCTTGAGAAGGGTCCCATCCATCCACCCACCCTAAGGAGGGCGGGGGACGGGTTCCCGTATTTACAGGCCCCGTTCTTCGCGTTCTCAGGGCCCGGCGCTCTCAGGAGTCGAGGAACTCCAAGGTCGCCCCGTTGAACGCGGCCGGCGACTCCAGGTTCGAGAGGTGCCCGGCGTCCGGGATGACGACCAACCTCGAGCCGGGGACCACCGCGTGCATCTCGCGGGCGACGCCCGGAGGGGTGATCGCATCGTGTTCACCGACGAGGAACAAGGTGGGAACGTTGATGCGGGCGAGGGTTCGCGTGGAGTCGGGCCGCTTCTTCATGGCCTCGAGGGCTCCGAGGAACCCAGGCGCCGGGTTGTCCATGATCCGCCTCGGCCGCTCCACGACATCGGGCTTGCTCGCTCGCGTGGCGTCGGATAGCAACGGGCCAGACGCCATCGAGTCGATCACCGGAGCGGTCCCTTGCGCTCTGATGAGCTTCTGTTGAGCGGTGCGGCTCGCCCGGCCCTCGTCGCCGTCCGGCTCCGCCCTGGTGTCTGCGAGGATCAGCGCGCGGATCCTTTCGGGAGCGCTCCGCACCAGCGCGAAGGCGATGTAACCGCCCATCGAGAGCGAACACACGGTCGCGTCGTCCACTCCGGCGTCGTCCATCACGCTCAGGAGGTCGGCGGCGTAAGCCTCGACCGAGTAGAGATCGAGGTCCTCGGGTGCATCCGATCGGCCGAAGCCGAGCAGGTCCGGAACCAGGCACCGGTAAGAGCCCTCGAACGCCTCGACCTGGGGATCCCACAACGAGGAGTTCAGGGGGTAGCCGTGAACGAAGAGGACCGGCTCACCGGCGCCCCGGTCTGCGTAGTAGATGCGGTTGTGGGCTCGTTCGACCTCAGCCATGGCGCACACGGTAACGGACGACGATCAGGCGGTGCTCCCGTCCTCGCCGACGAGACCCAGTTTCGGGGCCCGAGCGGGCCGCGTCTCGCACGGGATCGAGATCGTGAACGTCGTGCCGCTCGACGACGACGCGAGGTCGATCTCGCCGTGCATGGCGGTCACCAACTGGCTTACAACGTAGAGGCCGAGCCCGACGCCGTCCTGGCCGGCCGCGGTTCCTTCGATCCGTGAGAATGCCTCGAAGAGCCGGTCGCGGTGGTCGTGCGCGATGCCGTCGCCCTTGTCGGAGACGGCGATCGTGATCCCTCCCTGGGATTCCTTCGCCGACACCGCGACCGGGGTCCCCTCAGGGGTGTACTTGTAGGCGTTCTCAACCAGGTTCCTGACTATCTGTGAAACACGCGCTCGGTCGATCTCGCACTCGATGTGATCTACGAACATCTCGAGCTGGTGCCCGCGCCTTCTCGATGATGCGGCTTCAAGCGCGGGATCGATCACCGTGTCGAGCGTCGTCCACCCCGGATCCAGCGCCGGAGCTCCACCCTGCATCTGGGCGGTGACGAGCAGATCGTCCACGAGACGGGCGAGCTGATGTCCTTGGGTCGCGATCATCTCGAGCATCCGTTCGCGTTGATCGGGCGCGAGACGGTCACCTCTCTTCTGCACCGTGTCTACCCCGGCGATGATCGCGGTGAGCGGGCCGCGGATCTCATGAGAGGTGATCGCAAGGAATCGGTCTTTGAGCTGGTCGACCTCGGCCAGCTGCAAGCTCTGAGCTTCGAGAGCCAGGCTCTGCTCGTGCCAGTTCTCCGCCATCGAGCCCACGACGCCGGCCACGAGGAAGGTCAGCCCCGAGATGAAGATGTACGTGCTCCATTCGAACTCCACCCCGCGCAGCGTGGCCACCCTGAGCGACTGGGGGATCATGAAGACGGCTACCGCGGCCGCGGCCACCAGCGCTCCCGGCAACCGGTGACGTATCGCCCCTTCCATGGGCAGCAACATGACCAGAGCCCACGTCACGTAGGGGATCTCGTAGGCGAAGATCCAGACGAACGTGAGGACGATGAGAGTATCGAAGACGAAGGCCGCGTGGGAGAGAAGCATCAGTTGCGATCTCGTCGTTGCTCGTCCGAGCACACCCCAGATGGCCAGGGTGCCGATGGCGAGGGCGATCACCGTCATCCAGGCCGACCGCTGGAACGCAGACGAGGGAAAGTCCGGCGTCGTGGCGACCGCGGCCACACCCAGGACGACGCCGAAGCCCCTGATGTAGGTCAGGGCTTGCTCCAGGCGCCTCAGGTCACCGACACCGATCATGTCCTCAGTATCGGTCCGGCTGCACCCCGACAGAAGGCCTACGCAGAAATACTTAGCCCCTCATGACCCCTCCATGGGCACAAACCCGGGCAGAATGGACAACATGGACCTCGCACGCGAAGAAGGGCCCGGATGACCGGGCCCTTCTCGGTGGTTCGGGGTGTGCCTTACGCAGCCTTGCTGAGTCTCCCGCTCTTGCGGGCGCCGAGGACCTCGGCAACGTGCTCGAAGACCTGCGGTGTGGCGTAGCCGGCGGCCGCGATCATGAGGCCGGTGCCGATGTAGCTGGCGGCGTCCGAGCGTACGGCGATGCCCCACTGAGCGAAGAGCGAGAACTCAAGCGCCCACGCCACGACGGCGCCGAGGGCGATCGTCAGGACGGTCTGGACCTTGGAAAGGTCGACGTACTCGTTCAGCATGTCGACGACCTTGAATGTGCCGATGCCGAGCAGAACCACGATCGCAAACTCGTACATGTTCTTCCTCCTACTGTGTGCGGGTCAGGGTGACCCGTGCTGGAGGATTGGACGCCCCCCATGGGCGCGGAGTTACACGCGTGTGAACTTGGGCGTGCGGGGCCCTCCCGGGGCCCTCCCGGGGCCCTCCCGGGGCCCTCCCCGGGGCCCTCCCGGGGCCCTCCCGGGGCCCTCCCGG
>JBKJZQ010000095.1:0-17131 GCA_046715095.1 Actinomycetota bacterium
GGACCCGAGCTCACGCCCACCACGGGGCGCACCTCGTCGCGCTCGACCATAGCCGCCGCCTCGAGAAGCTCCGAGCGCGACGCATAGCGGCTTCCGACGATGGACATCTCACGGAAGACGAACTCTCGTGGCTGCACCGGGAGCTCGACTCCACGAAAAGTCGTCAGTACGCAGATGCGCCCCCCGGTCGCCAGCCGGGACAGGCTCCAGGACAGGCTCTCGCGAGTTCCGAGGAGATCGATGATCGCGTCCGCTCGTCCGTCGAAGTCTGAGAGCGCTACGGCGTCGAAATCACTCGAGTCCTCCGCCGCGGCACCGAATCCTTCGACCAGCGCCAACTTTTCGTCGCCGCGCTCGAGGCCGACCACGCTCGCCCCGCAGGCAGCCGCCACCTGCACCATGTGAATACCCACGCCACCGCCCGCGCCGATCACGACGACCCGGTCGCCGGGGCCGAGCCCGAGACGCGTTCTGCAGACGTGCACCGGAGTCGCCACCGCGTCGGGAATCACGGTGGCCTGCGCCGCGGGAATGCTTTCCGGGAGTGGGACGGTGTTGCCCTCGGGAAGAACGGAGAAGGGCGCGTAGCCTCCGTCGCGGTGGACGCCGTACCAACCGCGCAGGTTTTCGCAGCGGGACTCACGACCTTCCAGGCACCACCGGCAGCGGAAGCACGACAGGTAGAAGTAGGCCATGACGCGATCTCCGATCAGGTCTGAGTCGACCCCCTCCCCCACCGCGGCGATGCGGCCGACCACCTCGTGGCCGGGCGTCAGGGGGAGCAGATCCGGAGAATCGCCGAGCGCGCCGTTCATGCAGTTCAGCACGGTGAGACCGACGCCGCAGGCCTCGACCCGGATCAGGACCTCGCCGCGACCGGGATCGGGCAGCGAGAAGGCCTCCCAACGAGGGGCGTCGCCCCAGCGGTGGAGCCTGTAGCCCTCGATCTCCATGTCGCCTCCTCTAACGCCTGGGGCCCTGTGCAGGATTAACCATAGTGCCGGATATTCTAGGGGGAGTGATCCTGAGCGAGCCGGAGCGAGGAGGTCGGCATGGCGGTGCACGCAACGTGGAAGGGCGGGATGGAGTGCCACACGTCGGTGCCGGGCACCGACATCACCGTGATCGGCGACGAACCGGTTGAGTTCGCCGGCGAGGGCAAGGGGCCAAACCCCTTCGCCCTCCTTCAGATGAGCCTCGCCAACTGTACGATAGTCACGCTCGTGGGGGTCGCCTACGAGAAAGAAATCACGCTGCACGGCATCGAGGTCGAGGTCAAGCACAAGCAGAACATCGTCGTGACAGGACCGAAGGACACCAAGCAGCGGCAACTCAAGATCACCGAGCTTCGCCGCACCATTCGACTGCGGGGGCCTCATTCCGAGGAAGAACAGGAAGCCCTCTTATGGGGTGCCAACCACTGTCCCGTTTCCAACTCGCTCGAAGGAGCGATATCGATCTCGACTAGTCTTCAGGTCATGTGATCTTGGCACCAGCTCCCCCGGTTCGCGTGATCGCCGTGGCCTCGCGCGGCGCCACCCGGCTCGAGAGCCACAACCAGAGTCCGGTGAAGCAGCATCCCGTGATGGAACCGGCGAAGCTCGAGACACCATGAAGCGCGAGCGCCGCCGCAGCACCGGACGACCACGCCAGCAGGGGATGAGGGGACCGCGGCGCGCGCGCCAGTCGAGCGGTCAGCAACATGACCACCAGCGCCGGCGGAATCACGGCACCAAGGACCTCGAGAAATCCGATCAGACTCTGATCGAATCGCGTGGCGCCGAGAACCGTCGCGCACGCGGCGACGGCGACCATGGCAGCGCGGTGTGGCACACGCACGAGGCTCTCGATTGAGATCGCGCCGGAGTAGACGGTGGTCACACTCGGGGCGATCGTCGACAGCGTCAAGAACAGCTGTCCCACTTGAGGCCGCTCCGTACCGGCCAGAACATCGGCCAGATTGAACAGCCCCGTGCGCGCGTACATAAAGACTCCCAACACCGCGAGGGCGAGCAGCGGTACGAACATGGTCAGCCCGACGATCCAAACGCCACTTTGCCTGTTGATGTCGACCGTGAAGTCCGGAACACGCATCGCGAACACCACCGCGTAGGAGATCATCCCTCCGAGAGCGAACGTGAAGCCCGCCACAGGTTCCGATTCGATGGCAAGGGGAGGATCGGTCGGAACCGCAACCACCGTGATGACCGTGAGCGCCACCGCACACCCTGCGGTGAGGTAGGTCAGTAGATTCCAACGCTCCTGCCCGAGCAGGCTCAATCCCAAGACGACCACTCCAAGCGCGCACGATCCGACGACCTGGGGCGTGCCGATGAGATCGCTCAGCGCCGCTCCACCGACGCCCATGTAGAAGCCGCCCCACCCGATCATGGCGAGCACCATGGTTCCGGTGAGGGGCCATCCGCTGCGGCCCCCGAAGATCTCCCGCACGCTCATGCCCATCGGGGTGCGAGTCCGAAACGCCTGCAACCCGTGAGTGACGCAGACGAAGTACAGGACGAGGCAACCGGTGACGACCGCCGGGATCGCTATGCCGGGGCCCACCTGACCGGTCACGGCGGCACCCGTCATGAGGGCTCCGGGACCGGTCCCTATCCCGATCCACGCGCCCGTTCGCCGGAACCAGGGAACCCTGGAGCGCGCGCCTTGTCCGGGATCACGCTTGGTCAGATCAATCGTCGGCAATTTGCCAGTATCGGGCACCCCGATATACTATCCACAATGTTCGATACAGAGCCGGGGTGCCGCTCCTCTGCCGGTTGGGGGTGTGCCGAAGGGGGCTCCTCCCCTTCGAAAGGGGAGTTTGGGGTGATCAAGCAGGATCAGCTCATGTGGATCGACGGCCACGAGGCCGCTGCGCTCGACGGCGGAACCCTCGAGGTCGAGAACCCTGCCACGGGCCACACCGTCTTCGTTGTTGCACGGGGTCAAGGCCCCGACATCGATGCCGCCGTCGACGCCGCCCGACGAGCGCACGACGATGGTCCCTGGCCCCGCATGCATCCGCGCGAGCGCGGGCGCATTCTCAGGGCCGCCGCTGAGATCCTCCGTTCTCGCAAGGAGTCAATCGGCGAGGTCGAGACGGCCTGCGTCGGGCGTCCTCTGCGGGAGATGGTCCAGCAGGTGGGTCGAGCACCCGACTGGCTGGACTTTTTCGCGTCGGTGGCCGAGACGCACGAGGACCTCGTGGTTCCCGCGAGCGGCGAGCTAATGAACTACGTGCGACGCGTGCCACTGGGCGTCGTCGGCGCCATCACGCCATGGAACCATCCGCTTCTGATCACCATGAAGAAGGTCGCCCCGGCACTGGCGGCCGGCAACACCATGGTCGTGAAGCCATCGGAGCTCGCGCCCGTCGCCCCACTGGAGCTCGCCCGTGCGCTGGTCGAGGCGGGCATCCCCGACGGGGTCATCAACGTCGTTCCCGGCTTCGGGCCCGAGGCGGGCAAGGCACTGGCCGAGCACCGTCGCATCGACCGCATCGACCTCACCGGCGGCACCGAGACGGGGCGTCATGTCGCCGCGGCCGCCGGGCGCAACCTCATCCCGGTACAAGCGGAGCTAGGCGGCAAGGCGCCGGTAGTCATCTTCGACGACGTCCCCATCGAAGTTGCTGTGGCGGGAGCAACCTTCGCCAGCTTCGTCGCCAGTGGTCAAAGTTGCATCGCCGGCACGAGGCTTCTCGTGCACGAGCGCTCGATGAGCGCTTTTGTCGAGAAGTTGGTCGAGCGGGCGCAGCTCATTCGCGTGGGCGATCCGATGCAACCGGAAGCGCAGATGGGTCCGGTCGCGTCGCAACGGCAACTCGACCGCATCCTCGAGCTCGTCGAGTCCGCTCGCAGCGAAGGCGGGCGCGTGCTGTGCGGTGGTGAACGCCTCACACGAGTTCCTTTCGACCGTGGCTACTTCATCGCTCCGACGGTGATCACCGATGTCCATCGGGACATGAGAATCATGCGCGAGGAGGTCTTCGGACCAGTCGTGAGCGTGCAACCGTTCGCCGACGAGGACGAGGCCGTCGCGCTCGCCAACGACGCCGACTTTGGTCTCGGCGCGGCGGTGTGGACGAGGGACCTAACTCGTGCTCACGTGGTGGCGCATCGCATCCGCTCGGGAACCGTGTGGATCAACGATCACCATCGCATCGATCCGGCCTCGCCCTGGGGCGGCTTCAAGGATTCCGGGATCGGTTCGGAGAACGGTGTGGACGCGTTCAACGACTACACCGCCGCGCAGAGCGTGCTGGTTAACCTCAGCCGGACGCCGTTCGACTGGTTCGGCTCGAGTGACGAACTGAGGTACAGCTAGATGAGCACTCGCCAGTTCGTCCTGCTCTTGCTCAACGGGGTCTCTTTCGGAGCGCTGCTGTTCCTGCTCTCGAGCGGTTTCACTTTGATCTTCGGACTGATGCGGATCGTGAACCTCGCCCACGGATCCTTTTACCTGATCGGCGGATACGTCGGTCTCACCCTGATGCGAGGTGGGCAGAGCTTCTGGGTTGCGATGATTGGCGGCGGGCTCGCCGTCGCGGTTCTCGGATTCCTGGTCGAGCGCGGACTCTTGCGTCGGGTCCGTGGCCGCCCCATGCCCGAAGTGTTGCTGACGATCGGTCTCTCGCTGATCTTCGCCGACCTCGCTCTGGCGCAATGGGGCGGCGATCCGATCCTGCTTGACCGGCCTCCGCAGTTCGCCGGCACGGTCGAGTTGGGCGGCGTCACCTATCCGGAGTTCCGACTGCTGGTCCTCGCACTCGGGATTCTGCTTGCCGCGCTGATGTTGATCCTGCAGTCGCGAACGAGGATCGGCGCCATCATCCGGGCCGGGGTCGACGACCGCGAGATGGTCTCGGCGCTCGGCATCAACGTCAACGCTGTCTTCACCGGAGTGTTCGTGTTCGGAGCGCTGCTCGCCGGCATGACCGGCGTCATCGGCGGCGTCTTTCTGAGTCTCTACCCGGGGGCAGACGGCGAGATCCTGAACTTCGCCCTCGTCGTGGTGATCCTGGGTGGACTCGGTGATCTGCGCGGCGCAATAGTCGGAAGCTTGCTGGTCGGCCTCATCGACTCCTTCGGGCGCTCACTCACCCCCTCGCTCTCCTACTTCCTTTTGTTCGCGCCGATGGCCATGATTCTCATCTTCAGACCGCGTGGGCTGTTCGGCCGGACAACGGTCAGCTGACCATGAACACCCTGCGCATCGTCAAGTGGGCGAGCCTCGCGGCGGTCGCGGGGGTCGCCGTTGGGCTCCCCTACCTCGTCTCGTCCTTCTACGTGAACATGGCCACGCAGATGCTGTTCTTCGGGCTGTTCGCTCTCTCGATCAACCTGGTAGCGGGCTACGGCGGGATGGTGACGCTTGGACAAGCGGGCGTGCTCGGCATTGCAGGCTATGGCCTGGGCATCTTCTACGCCAGCTACGAACTCCCGCTCGGTGTCTCGGCGCTGCTCGCGATCATGAGCACGATCGTGGTCGCTCTCTTCTTCGGACTGCTGCTGGTGCGCGCGAGCGGTGTGTACTTGCTGATGATCACGCTTGCCCAGGGGATGGTGGTCTGGGGCGTCGCACAGCGGTTGACCACGCTGACGGGCGGAGACAACGGCCTCCGCGGCATTGCCCGGCCACCGTTTGCCGTCGAGTACTGGAGCTACTACTACTTCTCGCTCGCCGTGGTCGCGCTCTGCGTGTTCCTGATCGCCCGCATCGTCCGTTCGCCGTTCGGCTTCTCGCTGAAGGGCGTACGAGAAGCCGAAACGCGGATGGCGCCGCTGGGCTACGACGTCAAGCGCATCAAGCTGTTCGCCTTCACGATCTCGGGGACCTTCGCCGGGGTCGCGGGACTGCTGCTCGCCATGTACAACAACTTCTTCAGTCCCGCGTCGGTCTACGTGAAGGCGTCGGCCGAGGGTCTTCTGATGTCGATCCTGGGAGGGGTTGGCACGATCACTGGTGCGTTCGTTGGCTCCGGCGTCTTCGTGTTCGTTACCAACTACGTCAGCAGCTACACGGAGCGCTGGCCCACCCTTCTGGGACTCATCTTCGTGTGCACCATCCTGTTCGCACCCGACGGAGTCGTTGGCGCCTGGGAGCGACTGGTGTGGGCGCGCCTGCTGCGTCGCTACGGCGCCGCGCTGGCGGCCGAGCTCATCGAGCTCGGCGCGGGCGGAGGCGGTCTGCTATCGAACCGGGACCGCAAGGGCTCGAAGTCCGCTATCGATGCGGACTCGGCGGCGCCCTCCGAGCGGCCGTCCGAACCGGTTGAAGAAACGCGCGCGGAGACCTAGTGGTCCGCGTGGCATCGAGCAGCACGCAGGCATAAAACCAAGGGGCCGAAAAGAGGTCTCGTAAGCGAAGGGGAGAAAGCAACGATGAACGCATACGCATCCCGATTGAAGAAGGTGCCCATCGCCGCGGCTCTCGCGCTGGTGCTGGTCCTCGCTGCGTGCTCGGCGCCCGGTGATGAAGCGGAGGGTGGTGGTGGTGGCGACGAGGGGCCCATCACGGTTGGTGTCATCGTACCGCTGACCGGAGTGGTAGCGGCCGGGGGGGCCGACATGCAGAACGGCTGGAACCTGTACTGGGAGCTCAACGGCGACGAGGTCGCTGGACGCACGATCGAGACCGTCTTCGAGGACAACGCGGCCGACCCGACCACGACGCTAACCAAGGCGCGCAAGCTCGTCGAGCAGGACGGAGCGGCGGTCATCGTCGGCCCGCTGCTTTCGAACAACGCCCTCGCCCTCGCCGAGTACCTGGATCCACTCGACGACGTGATCGGACTGAACCCCGTCGGATCCGCCGACGACCTCAGCCAGCGCGGCATAGTCGACAACTACGTACGCGCGGGCGGCTGGCAGAGCTCCTCACCAACGCATGTCGCCGGTGACTGGGCCTATGAACAGGGCTACAGGAAGATCATCACGTTGTGTAACGACTACGCCTTCGGCCACGAGAACTGCGGCGGGTTCACCAATACCTTCACCGACCGCGGCGGAGAGATAGTGCAGCAGTTGTGGGCTCCGCTCGGCACGCCCGACTACAGCTCCTACCTGTCGGACATCGATCCGGAGTCGGCGGATGCAGCCTTCGTGCTCACCGTAGGCGCGGACTCGGGCCGTTTCGTCAAGCAGTGGCAGGACTTCGGCCTCAAGGACAAGCTTCCGCTCATCGCCGGTGAGACGACCCTCGAGCAGTCGCTTCTCAGGGCCATGGGCGACGAGGCCCTCGGCCTCCAATCCTTTGGTCACTACGCCGAAGGCCGCGAGGATCCCGTCACGCAGGAGTTCGTGGACGAGTACGTCAAGGCCTACGATCAGCTCCCCAGTTACTACTCGGCAGCGACGTACACGGCGGCTCAGTGGTTCGCCGAGACGCTCGAGGTTGAGGATGGCGACATGAGCGACGTCCCCGCGTTCCTCGAGGCGCTCAGAGGCATCGAACTCGACAACTCTCCCTTCGGGCCGATACGACTCGATGAGTACGGCGGCACCATCGCCACCATGTATCTCCGCGAGGTCGCCAGGGACGACGAGGGGCGGCTCTACAACCAGGTCGTCGAGGAATTCCCGGAGATCAGCCAGTTCTGGCACTACGATCCGGAGGCATTCCTCGATCAGCCCGTCTACACGCGCGATTACCTCGGGGAGGACTGGCCCGAGTCGTGTGATCAGTTCGTCTCAGACTGCCCGCTCGAAGACCAATGACATCGTCGAACGAGGCTCCCTCTAATACGTCGGCTACGCGAGCCGGCACGGGTGGGGCGGCTCCCCCACCCGTGCTCCGGCTGACCGGAGTCTGCCGTCACTACGGCGGTCTCCGGGCGGTCAGTGACGTCTCGTTCGAGGTTGCCCCCGGCGAGCGCCGGGCCGTGATCGGACCCAATGGCGCGGGCAAGACAACGCTGTTCAAGATGATCAGTCGCGAGGAGCCGACCACGAAGGGCCACGTGGAGTTCCTCGGACGCGACATCACGAAGATGCCGGCGTACCGGGTGGCGAAGCTCGGCCTCTCGCGCACTTACCAGATCACGCGCGTGTTCCCCTCGCTATCCGTGCTGGAGAACGTCGTGCTGGCGACGCAGGGTCTGCGTCCCGGCAAGTACCAGATGTTCAAGTCCGCGATGAGCAACAAGACGCTCGTCGAAGATTCCGAGCGTGCCGTCGAGCGGGTGGGTCTCCGGCGCGTGGCCAAGACTCCGGCGGCCGAGTTGGGACACGGTGAGCAACGTCAGCTGGAACTAGGCATCGCCCTCGCGCAGGAGCCGAAGCTTCTGCTTCTCGACGAGCCCGCGGCGGGACTTTCCTCGGCCGAGCGCGGCCTGATGCGAGACCTGTTGCGAGACCTCCCCGACGACATGACGGTGCTGCTCATCGAGCACGACATGGAGCTTGCTCTCGGGCTCGCCGACTACGTCACCTGTCTGCACAACGGCAGTCAGGTCGCGGAGGGCAATCCAGAGGAGATCAAGAACAACGAGCGCATACAAGACATCTACCTGGGGCGGGGCGACTAATGCTCACGATCACCGATCTCCATTCCGGCTACGGCCTCTCCAAGGTGCTCAACGGGGTGACGCTCGAGGTGCCCGACGGCAAGCTCGTGGCGCTGTTGGGACGTAACGGCATGGGTAAGACAAGCCTCTGCCGGTCGATCATGGGCCTCTACCCCCCCGTCATTCGAAACGGGACCATCGACTACAACGGCACCAAGATCGCGGGCATGGCCCCCTTCAAGATCGCGCGGCTCGGACTCGGCTACATTCCGCAGGGCCGTCACATCTTCGGTTCACTCAACGTGGTGGAGAACCTGTCCATGGCTCACCGTTCTCCCGCCGAAGACAGCCAAGGCGAAGCCTGGGATCTCGAGCGAGTATGGGACATGTTTCCCCGGCTGGCCGAGCGAAAGACCAACGGTGGCGCGCAGTTGTCCGGGGGCGAGCAGCAGATGCTGGCGATCGGCCGCGCCCTCATGACGAACCCTGGGTTGCTGATCATGGACGAGCCCTCTGAGGGACTGGCCCCCGTCATCATCGAACAGCTCAGGGACAGACTGCAGGACCTGAAGCGATCGTCGCTGTCCATGCTGCTCGTCGAGCAGAACTACTCGCTGGCGCTCAAACTCGCGGACATCCTCTACGTGATGGAGAACGGTCGGGTCGTCTTCGCCGGCGGGCCAGAGGAATTGGAAACCAGCGAAGACGTCAAGCGGCGCTACCTGGGAGTCGGAGTCTGAGCGGTGCGCGGCACCGGGAGTCGAGGCATCCAAGAGAGCTGATCAGACGACCGCGCTGGCCTCGATCTCGACGAGGAACTCCTCGGAGGCGAGCTGCTCTATGACGAGGAACGTGGACGCCGGGTAGCGACCATCGGGATGGATCTCCGGCCATAGCCCCGCGCGCACCTCACGAAAACGGGCCGCGTTGTCGCGACCGACGACGTATACCGTGTACTTCACGACATCGGCGAACGTGGCGCCCGCTCCGCGCAGCACACCTTCGATGTTCTGCAGTACCTGGCGGGTTTGCGCCTCGATGTCTCCGAGGCCGACCGTCGTCCCCTGCTCGCCGATCGGAACCTGCCCCGCCAGGACAATGTGGGTGCCCGATACGATGCGCACCGCATGCGAGTAGGCGCCCCGCGGCGCGGGAACCTCTTCGGGAACGAGGAACTCGATTTCCGCCATGACTCCTCCGATCATCGCACGCCGCCCCCGCCGGTGACCCCGGACACCCAGATCAAAAGCTCGAGCGCCGGGCGCCTACATTTCCCCCGCGATCGATCCCGGATAGCGATGCTGCGACGAGGGTCCGTGGAAGCTTGCGAACACGGTGCAACCCTCGGGGTATTCGAACGGTCCGTGAGCCTCCTCGCCGGACGCCCACACGTAGTCCCCCGGGCGCATCGGCTCTCCGGCGGCGATCTGCAGGCCCTCGAGCACGATGACCGAGTGGCTCGCGTCGTGCTTATGGAGCGGTTCGGTGTAGCCAGGCGGGAACTTGATCAGCATGTCGGTGTGCTGCATCTCGATATCCTGGTAGAGCACCTTGACCTGGACCCCGTTACCGAGGGTCAGGATATCGACGTCGTCCTGCCATTCGAGGTCCCAACGGTGCGCGGTGTGCCAATGCTTACCCATGGTCTTCCCTCCGTGTCGCGCGACGGACCGCCCTCTCATGGACGGGCCCTCGTTCGATATATGATACATAATATTGGATACTCGCGTATAGTCACCGATTCATCCACTGCTTAGGGGGCAGAACCATGGAGCAGATTTTCATCATGAACGAAGACCAGCAAGCGATCCTGGAGACCGTGACGCGTTTTGTAAAGGAAGAGGTAACGCCCCGGGCAGCGGCCCTTGACGCAAATCCGGACCCGGAACAGGGCTACTCTTTTGAAATCGTAGAGAAGGCTCACGAGGTCGGCATTCGTACAATGACGCTTTCTGACGAATGGGGAGGGCTCGGCACTGACTCGCTGACAACCTCCATGGTTATCGAGGAGCTGGGTAAGGGCGATGTCGGCGTTTCGGTAATCATGGCTCAAACGCTCAAAATTGCCCAGATCATGCAGAAAGCCCTGAACCAAGAACAACGGGCTCGTGTTCTGCCCGAATTCGCCGCAGATCCACGCGGCATGCTAGCTATCGGGATTACGGAACCCGACAACGCTTCCAACTATTTCTTGCCTTACCCCACGCCTTTCCGCACGACGGCAGAGAAGACCAGGGGTGGCTGGATTGTGAATGGGACGAAACACTTCATCTCCAACGGCAATCGGGCCAGTTACTATCTTCTGTTTGTGCAGACCGAAAAGGGCAAACCGCTGGCCGCAGGCAGCACTTGCTTTTTGCTGGAACGTAAGCGGCCGGGGTTCACGATTGGCCGCGTGCACGACAAGATGGGCGAGCGCCTTGCCAATAATTCCGAGCTCGTGTTTCAGGACTGCTTCATTCCGGACGAGAACGTGGTGGGCAAGGTCGGCAACGGCTTTGACGTGTTGGCCGAATTCTTCCCGCAGTCAAACGCGTATGCGGGCGCCTCGGCCCTGGGCGTCGCCTGCGCCCTGCACCAAGGGGCCATCGATTGGGCGAAGCTGCGCATCCAGGGCGGCAAGCCCTTGATCGAGCATGACGGCATCCGGGCGCAACTGGCGGAGATGCGGATGCTGATTGACGCCTCGCGCTCGTATATCCATCGCGCGTGCTGGCTTGCGGACCACCAGGAACATGGCTGGGACAAGACTCTGGGGGCGCTACCCAAAGCGATGGCCTCGCAGGCGGCCTGGAAGATTGCCACGTGGTGCCTCGAAATTCACGGCGGTCACGGCTACATGAAAGAGTCCGGGGTCGAGAAACTGGTGCGCGACGCCGCGGCGTTTCTGCATTCAGACGGCGTCAACCGCACGCTTTTTCTCAAGGCAGCAAACTTCATGTTCCTGGACTGATTCCGTTCCCAGGCAGGAGGCGATTTCCATGAAAGCAATGGTTCTGAAGGGGCTCCCGACACCCCGTTCGAGCTGACCCAGGTTCCTGGTGCTGTCGCCGGCGCGGGGGGAGGCCATCGCTCGTGACATTGCCTTCTAAGACAAGCGAACGACGTCCCGACCGTCAGGACGGCTCCGAGCATCACGCTCTTCGCTCCTATCCGGTCCGTCGCTCGCCCCCGAGGCCACTACGCCGAAGAAGAGCGCCGTCATCAACACCCCGGTCTGCGCGCGGGACAGCGAAAGACATCCCGGTAGACCGGCGCGAGCGGCATGACCCCGAGGATCGCCGTCGCCGTCGCCAACTGCACACCGACGAGGGAGGCGATCATCTGGGTTGATCTTGTGTCCGACACCGTCCACGAGATGCTTGACGCTCACGACGACGGTGTCTTCCAGGGCCGTCACCCTGTGCTTGACGTTAGGAGGCGACGTGGAAGGCGGAGCCCGGGCCGATGTCCTGCGTCTCGTCCGGGAACTCCACGTGTAATTTCCCGGAGATCACGTACCCTGCGCGCCGAGGAGCTTCACCCACATCAAGAGCGTTACCGTGAGCACAGCCGCCGCCGACGTCGACTGGTACTCGGGCGACACGTCGCAGCGACTGAACTGATCCGTTCCGGATACAACGTACGAGCGCGAAGCAGACAACCATAAGGAGGATCATGAGCGAAGGCCTCGTTCTCGAGACAAAAGACCACGTGCTGACAGCGACCGTTGATCGTGGCGACGACAACTCGTTCAGCGGAGAGATGATCGACAAGCTATCCGACGCGATCGAAGCCGCCGGACGCGACGAAGAAGTGCGGTTCGTTCGGATCCGGGCGCGGGGCCCCGCGTTCTGCCTTGGACGTGACCGTCAGGGGCAAACGCCGGACGAGCTGCGCGCCGAAGCCGGCCGCATCGTGCGCATCAACGAGACGTGCAAGACGTCGCCGCTGACCATTATCTGCGAGGTCCAGGGAGACGCCGCCGGGTTCGGCGCAGGCCTGGTCGCGTCATCCGACGTGGCGATCGCGGCGGACCACACCTCTATCTACTTCCCGGAGATGAACGCGGGACTCGCTCCAACGATCGTTCTTTCTTGGGTGGCGTACGCGCTTCCGCACAAGACGGCGTTCGACATGGCGGCCACCGGGCGCAAGATGCCGGTGTCCGAGGCGGCGAGCTGGGGGCTCGTCAGCGAGGCGGTTCCGGCCTCGCAGCTGGAGAGCCGCGTCAATGAGAAGATCTCCGAACTCACGGCGATGCATCCGCTCGGGTTGCGCGAGGTCAAGCGCTTCATGGGACACATCCGTTCGCTCGATCCGGTCGCTGCGGCCCGCAACTCGATCGACCCGCTGGTGCTCGGCGCGCTGCGACTTGGTTCTAAGGCGGCAGCGTGCGGTGGGGATTGATCGGCGCGAGCGGTTACGCGGCGAAGAGCTGCGCCCCTGGGATCGCGGAGTCTGACAAGGCCGGCTTCGCCGCCGTACTCAGCAGTGACAGGGAGCGGGCACGGGAGCTGGCCGAGCGCTACGGCGCCGATGTCGCCACGGACGACATGTCGCAGTTCCTCGCGGCCCCCGGTCTCGATGTCGTGTGGGTCGCCACCCCCACCTACCTCCACCGAGAACAAACGCTTGCCGTCCTGAAGGCGGGCAAGCACGTGCTGTGCGAGAAACCGCTCGCTCCGTCGCCGGAGGAGGCGTGGGAAATGGTGCAGGCGGCGCGCGACCGTAACCTCGTCCTCGCCGTCGGCTACCAGGGCCGCTACATGCCCGGCCACCGCGCGATGAAGGAGCGGATCGAGGCAGGGGGCATCGGAGAGGTGACGGTGGCGCGCTCCTACTATGGGGTCCACCGCCCCGGCCCTCCGCCGGAGTGGCGCCAGCACCGCGGGTCGGCTCGATGGGGAGCACTAGCCGACATCGGGACGCATCACGTCGACCTGCTTCGGATGCTCGTCGGCGAGATCGTCGAGGCCCGCTCACTCACGGGGCACCAGCTAGGTTTCGAGACCGAAGACGTGGCAGGCGCGGCGCTGCGCTTCGACTCCGGAGCCGTCGGAACGCTGGCGGTAACGGTCAACGTCTGGAGGCAAGAGACCCGGGTCGAGGTCCACGGAACCAAGGGTGTCGTGGTGGCGGTGGATACCAACCCCGCGAACCAGGGCACGGTCACGATCGAAACCGGCGACGGCGTCGAGGACATCACAGGCCACCGCGACTCCCCGTGGACGGCGCAAGTCGACGCCGTGACGAGCGCCGCCTCGCGCGAGACGGTCGCCTACGCCACCGGGGAGGACGGCGCCAGGAACGTCGAGATCCTCGCTCAACTCGGTTGAGGCAGGTGCCCCCGCGCTTGAAGAGTTACGAGTAGCGCTCGATGCGCATGTTCGCCGTGATCTCGTGGCCGAACATGGTTTCGGCCCCGGCGATGCGCCCTGCCGGGCCCGCAACCGCCACGCTGCCCTCGCGCGACAGCCTCTGGGTCGTAACCGTCTTTAGGAACTTACCTACCCACAGACCCCCGGTGTAGCGGGCCGCGCGCATCGTGGGCAGGACGTGGTTCGTGCCCATCGCCTTGTCGGAGTACACGACCGTCGATTCCTCGCCGAGGAAGAGCGAACCGTAGTTGCGCAAGCGCTGCGCGTACCAGGCAGGGTCCGATGTCTGGACCTCGAGGTGCTCCGGCGCGAATCCGTCGGCGAGCCGCACAGCCTCCTCCGGATCGGCGGCCACGATGATCTCCCCGTTGTCGCGCCAGGCGGGCCCGGCCACGTCTGCAGTCGGCCACGACTCGAGCAGCTTGTCGACTAGCTCCAGCACCCGGCGTCCGAGGACCTCGGACGTTGTGACTAGCACGGCAGGCGAACGGGGATCGTGCTCAGCCTGCCCGAGCAGATCGGCCGCTACCACCTCGGGGTCGGCCGAATCGTCGGCGATGATCAGGATCTCGGTGGGACCGGCGAGGAGGTCGATGCCGACCGTCCCGAACAGCTGCCGCTTGGCCTCCGCCACGAATGCGTTGCCCGCTCCGACGATCATGTCCACCGGCTCCAGACCCTCGATCGCCCCGAAGGCGAGGGCCGCAAGCGCCTGGACTCCCCCGACGCAGTAGACGTCGGTGACGCCCGAGGCGGTCATCGCGTAGACACTCGGCGGATGGATCCCGGCGGCGTTGCGGGGCGGGCTCGCGGCCACTATCCGCTCCACACCTGCGATGCGCGGCGTCACGATCGTCATGATCGCCGACGCGATCAAGGGGTAGCGTCCGCCGGGCGTGTACGAGCCGACGGAGGCCACCGGGATGTGCTTCTGGCCGAGCCACACGCCGGGCAGCGTCTCGTTCTCGAAATCGACGAGCCTCTCGCGCTGCAAACGAGCGAAGTTCTCCACCTGTGCGACGGCGAAGCGGACGTCTTCCTTGATCGTCTCCGGCACCCGAGCCTCGGCCTCAGCGGTCTCGTCTTCGCTCATCCGGAACGACGGCGGGTCCCAGTCGTCGAGGCGAGCGGAATGCTCACGCACCGCTTCCTCGCCCCGCTCGCGCACGTCCTCGATGATCCGCTCCACCGTTTCGCGCACTGCCCTGAGGTCATGATCCCTCTCGAGGGCCGCTTTCTTGATGTGCTCGCTCACTCTCCCTGTCCTCCTTGTTTCGCCACGATCCCATACTCCTCCTGCACCCGGCCGACGACGACGTCGGTTCCGGGAACCATCTCCTTCTGCCACGCCAGCGCGAGGCTCAACTCGACGAAACCGATGCCGTTGATGGCAGAACCCTCACCTACGGGCGCTCCCGGCGGCAACGGCCTGGTGCGCACAAAGATCGCCCGCTACCTTCGCCACCGCCACCGAACCCACCTCTGGGCCCACCGCAACGTCGGCCTCCAGCTCCTGGACGGCACGCTCCGGGGCGTTCCGGTTCACGATCGCGACCCGCAGCGGGCGCAGGGAAGGAGAAGAGGCCAGAACTGCACGATCGGCAATCGATCCCGGGCGCGGGCCGGGTCGATCTCGACGTAGAGGGTCTCGGGTTCTTCGGCGCCCGCCTGCGCGAGCAGCGTTCCGTCCGGCCCCCACACGCTGCGGCCCGCGTACCTCGCGATCCCGGCCTCCGTCCCGCACTTGTTTGGCCACGACCACGTAAGCGCCGTTCTCGGCAGCACGAGCCGACAGCATGTAGTCGATCTGGGCGTTGCGCCCCGACGGTCCGAGCGCGAGCGCCTGCACTAGACGTAACCGGTTTCGGTCTTCCCGTCGATCAGTTCTCGGAGGATGTCCGCGTGACCTGCATGGCGAGCGGTCTCCTCGATCATGTGCACCACGATCCAGCGCACGTTGTAGTCGGCGGAGCGGCTGGGGTCCTCGGAGAGGTCATCCAGCGATGCGGCCTCGAGGATGTCCCGGGACTTCGCACATTCGGCGCGGTAGAGATCGAAGATCTCCTCGGTCGTCTCCTCGGGCTCGAAACGGAAATCGGCATCTGGATCGTCGTCGCTGAACGGGTACTCCGCGACCCCGTTGCCGATGCCCTCCTGGAACCAGCCGCGTTCGACATAAGCGAGATGTTTCACCATGCCGAGGAGCGACGTCCCCGAGGGGACGAACGACCGCCTGAGGTCCTCGTCCGATAGCCCCTGGCAGATACCCAGCAACGTCGCCCGGTAGTGGTCGAGGAAACCTCCCAGCACCTGCTTCTCGTCGCCGGATACCGGCGCGCCGTATCGTTCCTCCATCATTCCCTCCCCCCTTGGTCCCCGGGAGGACTGTTGCGAAGGTAACGCTCGATCTCGCTCGCGAGTTCCTCACCCGACACGATCGGTTGATCGGCCTGCATGGACTCGAGTGAGCGAACGTGCTCCTGCGCTTCCGGCTGTCCGGCGATGAGCTCGTCGAGCTGGATCCGGTGCGTACGAGCCTCCTCCTCGAGAGACTCGAGCGGGATGTCGATCCCGAGATGGACCGCGAAGCGTTGTAGCAACGAAACGACCCCCGGTGGATAGGAACCCGGGGCGTAGTGGGGCACCTGCACGAAGAAGCCGACGGTAGGGATCCCGGTCCCGGCCACGTGACGGTCGACCATGCTGACGGCCGCGGCCGGCACCCGAAGCAACCCCGACGGCGGCCGTACATCGCCGGCGAGCAGATCCGGATCCGATGCGGTGGTCAGGATGGGAGACGGCAACGTGTGCGGGACCGCGGCCGGAACCGAGCCGAGGGTGACGAGCTGTACGACCTCGAAGCGAGCCGCCAGTTCTGCAACCGCGTCCGAGAACCGCTTCCATCCGAGGTCCGGTTCCTGACCCGTGAGGAGCAGGAGATCCTTGCCCCCGACGACGGCATGGCGCAGCACGACCTCGGGCCACACCACCTGGGTCATAGCTCCATCCACGATGTCGAGGATCGGTCGCTGGCTCCGGTAGTCGAACAGAGCGTCGGGATCGAAGGACGCGATCAGCCTGCCGTCCCCGGCGAGGTGGGCGGCGGCGCTGGTCCCAACGGCACCGGCATCGACCCAGCCGGACAGCGCAGAGACCATCACGGGGTTCTGCAGAACGGGCTCGTCCTCGAGCGTGTAGATCATCACCGGCAAGGCTAACCGCACCCCGCAGGGGCGCCGCGAGCTAGCGGTCTTTGAGGGCG
>JBKJZQ010000096.1:0-3190 GCA_046715095.1 Actinomycetota bacterium
CGTGCAGGGTCACCATGTGCCCGCCGATGATTCGACTTTCTACGTCAGCCAGTTCCGCCAGGGCGCCAGACAGGTCCGCCCTCGCGACGAAGCCGAGGTCATCGCCGGCCAGCCGTCGAGGCGCAACATACGTCTTCGATCGCTCCCGCACTCCTTAGACGTACCCCACCTCACCACAACCGAGGATCACTCTTGAGAACTAGCTTGATTCGAGACCCCTATTCAAGACGCCACCCTCAGGACTCGAGGGCCAGGCCGAGCTGCAAACCGCGCGAGAGACGGTCATCGGCGTCGAGCGGAGCGTAGCCGGGGACCTCGTAGTGAGGGGTATCGAGGTAGACTTTGGCCTCGGGCTTGCCCTTGAAGCGCCCGTGGCTCCAGCGGATCTCGACGTGGCCCTCGACCGGGAGCTCCCGGCGATCAACCCTGCGGGTGACGACCGCGCGCCACTTGACCACCGGCTGTCCGGCACCGGCGTCCCCCCAGACCTCCAAGCTCCGCAGAGCGAACTCCTGGCGCCAGTCCCACGGGGTGTAGATGCGCAGGCGCAGCACATCACCGGGAGCGGCCCCGAGAACGAAGTAGGGGGCTCCCGAGAGCCGCAGGAGGCGCCACAGCATCTCCTCCTGGGCACCGGGATCGGTGAGCCCCAGGCGCCACCGAGCCGCGGAAGCGTGGGAGACCTCGGTGCAGAATCCGAGATAGGGCCCGAGGAGCTCGGCCGCCCACGGACCCGCCAGTTGCTCCTTGAGCGCGAGGCGGTGGTCCCGGACGAGGTCCTCGACCTCGGCGGGGAGATCTGCGTCCAGGTGCTCCCGCACCGCCCGGTAGAGCGCGCGGTAGGAGGCGGGAGCGACATCGAGGTACCAGTCCGGCAGCGGCCCCCTCCGGTCCACCAGCATCCGGTCGAAGAGGTAGGCGGGCGAGACGTTCATGAGGATGCGCGACAGGTACTTACACGACACGAGATAGACGTGATCGATGCGCAGATCGGCGGGAACCGTGTCGTAGCCGGGCGTGCGGTGCGGACCCTTCCACTCGATCAGATAGGGACGCCGGCCCCTGAGCCCCGCGGCGGCCCCGAGGAACGCGAGGCCGTTCGACCACGCCCCGCGGAAGTCGGCGTCCAGCGATCCGTCCGCGAACACCTCATCGAGGCGGTCCCAGTGGGACGCCTCGACGTTGTGCAGCTCCGCGGGACGGGCCTCGAGCGCAGCCCGGACGGTCGGGAAGCCCAACATCGCCAGACCCGTGACTATCTCGGTGACCTCGGTACGCGCTGCCGGCATCGGCCTCCCCTCGCTCCCGATCAACCTAGCAGCGCGGCCGAGAACGGCGTCTATCCTTGGTAGCCGGGCAGATGGCTCTACCATCTTTCAAACTAAGGATCCCTATGAACCCTGAGAAGACCCATGCCTTCGCACTCCCTCGACCGGGAACCATCGTCTGCGTCTTGATCGGCACGATCTTGATGCTTGCTCCCGGTTCGCCGGCGGGGGAAAGAGCCGAGGCCGAGACAAAGCTCGCCACAGAGAAGCCCAATATCCTCCTCGTGGTATCCGACGATCAGCCGCTCAGATCGATGGAGACGATGCCCGTGACGCGCCGGTGGCTGAGACGCGCCGGGGTGAGGTACACGAACGCCTACGCGACGACCCCGCAGTGCTGTCCGTCGCGGACGACTCTCCTAACGGGGCAGTACGCCCACAATCATCGTGTGACGGTCAACAGTCAGGAGGCGGTCCTTCAGTTGGACCACGAGTCCACCGTGCAGAAGATCCTCTCGGATAACGGGTACCTGACATCCGCGTACGGCAAGTACCTCAACGCGTGGAACGTGAACAAACCGCCTCCCTACTTCGACGAGTGGGCGATCTACCCGAAGTCGGCGGTCGCCTACCGCGGGGGGCTGTGGAACGTCCAGGGGGTCGTCGAGTCCGTCCCCACCTACGGAACGACGTTCGTAGGTGAGAAGGCTACGGACTTCATCGAACGTGCCCACGGGTCGGATCAGCCCTGGTTCATGTACCTGTCCCCGCCCGCGCCTCACGCGCCCTTCGAACCCGAATTGAAATACCAGTCCCTCGAGGTGTCCGAGTGGGACGGGGACCCCTCCAACTTCGATCGGGACGACGGCGACATGCCCGATTACGTGAGGGCCGCACGAAGGACGTTCTACCAAGGGAAAGATGTCAGGAGGCGTCAGCTCATCACCTTGAAGTCGCTCGACGACATGATGGGCGGGCTGAAGGAAACCCTCGAAGGCCTGGGGGAGCTCGACAACACCCTGGTCATCTACATCTCGGACAACGGTTTCCTCTGGGGGCAACACCACATGATCAAGAAGCTCGTCCCCTACGTGGAATCGGTACGGATCCCCGCGTTCATCTCGTGGCCGGCAGGGCTGCCGCCCGGGAAAGACGAACGCGTGGTCGGAACGATAGACATCACCCCGACGATCCTCGACGCGGCCGGATTCGATCCTCGCCAAGAACTCCCCGTCGACGGCCGCTCGTTGCTCGACTCATCGTGGTCACGCCAAGAGATCCTCATCGAGGCGTGGCAATGGTCTCCGACGATCCCCGCCTGGTCCGGTTTGATCTCGCCCAAGAAGTCCTACGTCACCTATTACTCGGAGAACGACTTCACACCCACGTTCCACGAGTACTACAAGCTCCGGGACGACCCGTACCAGATGACGAACCTCCTCGGCGACGACTCTTCGCGCAACGATCCGGTGAACCGGCGGGAGCTACAGCTCCGTCTCTTTCAGGCCCGGACCTGCGCCGGCCCCGACGACTGCCCCTGACCTCGAGATCTCGGGACCTCAGAGCGATAGATCGAGCAGCCTCCTGCGATCCTCGACGATCTGACGCTCAACGGGCCAGTCGTCTACGACGGCTACGGCTGCCCCGACTCGGCTCCCATACCGAGCCCCGAGGACATCCCCGGATATCTCGACATGCTGGAGCCCGGCGAGGAGACGATCATCGTTCTCCAGCGGGGGCCGTCCGGCGACCCGAGTGCGCCCGAGGAGGCGTGCTTCCCGGGCGAGAAGGCCCACGAAGCGGCGGAGGCGGGATGGGACGCGGTGCTCTTCGTTCAGCGCCATGGCGGCACCGAAGATCCACCGTTCTGCGGATCGGGGCCTTGTCGACGAGATCGTCGCCGTCTGCACCAACCACGATGC